>JALSQY010000287.1 GCA_026985035.1 Methylothermaceae bacterium | reverse complement strand
GTCAATACTGTGAACCGATCCTCCCATGCTGGTGATGGTGTCGGTGAGCTGCTCATAGTTAAGATCCATCCCCTCGATTTCCAGTACCATGCTTTCGGTTTTTTCATCCATTTCTTCAAGCATTAGCTTGCCGCGGTACACGCCTTCAACGGCGAAGAGGCGCTGGACGAATTCAAAGGCATTGGGTTGGTGAGGTTTGAGGACATCCAAAACCAGTTTTATTTTGGTCATCTTTTCACTTTTGTTGATGAGCGACAGGGCGAGTATGCGCAATGCTCTTGATGCTTTCAAGCATGTTCAGGCTGGCCAGCCGACAAGCGCAAGGCGATAATTCAAGACTGCTGTATAATAGGCAATCAATCAATGATCATAGCAGTAATTCATGGAAGCATTTAAAGGAACCACAATTCTTTCCGTCCGCCGGGCCGGTAAGGTCGTTATCGGCGGTGATGGCCAGGTGTCTTTGGGCAATACGGTGATGAAGGGCAATGCCCGCAAAATCCGCCGCCTCTATCACGACCGGGTGCTGGCGGGGTTTGCCGGTGCCACGGCCGATGCCTTTACGTTGTTCGAGCACTTCGAAGGCAAGCTGGAAAAACACCGGGGCAACCTGGTGCGGGCGGCGGTGGAGATGGCCAAGGACTGGCGCACGGACCGGATGCTGCGGCGGCTGGAAGCGCTTTTGGCCATCGCCGACGCCAAGGCGTCGCTGATTATTTCCGGTACCGGTGATGTGATCGAGCCGGAGCAGGATTTGATCGCCATTGGTTCCGGGGGGTTCTTCGCCCAGTCCGCGGCCCGGGCGCTGCTGGAAAATACCGAACTGAGCGCGCGCGAGATTGTCGAAAAGTCCCTCAACATCGCCGCTGATATTTGTATCTACACCAATCATAACCTGACCCTGGAAGAACTGGAGTCGGAAACATCATGACTATGACCCCCCGTGAAATCGTCCACGAGCTGGACAAACACATCATCGGCCAGGCCGATGCCAAGCGTGCCGTGGCTATTGCTCTGCGCAACCGTTGGCGCCGCAGTCAGGTGGCGCCGGATTTGCGCGAAGAGATCACCCCCAAAAATATCCTCATGATCGGCCCCACCGGCGTGGGCAAGACGGAAATCGCCCGCCGCCTGGCCCGTCTGGCCCATGCGCCTTTCATCAAAGTGGAGGCCACCAAGTTCACCGAAGTAGGCTATGTGGGCCGGGACGTGGAATCCATCATCCGCGATCTGGTGGAAGTGGCGGTGAAAATGACCCGCGAGGTGGAGATGGAGAAAGTCCGCGCCCGCGCCGAAAAGGCAGCGGAAGAGCGGGTTTTGGACGTGCTGGTGCCGCCCCCGAGCAGTTGGTCGGAACAGGCGGCGGAAGAAAAAGATTCCGCCGCCCGCCAGCGGTTCCGGGAAAAACTGCGCGCCGGACAGTTGGATAACATGGAAATCGAGATTGAGGTCCAAACCGCGCCCATCGGCGTGGAAATCATGGCCCCGCCGGGGATGGAGGAAATGACCAGCCAGCTTCAGAGCATGTTCCAGAATCTGGCCCCCGGCCGCACCAAAAAGCGCAAGCTCCGGATCAAGGATGCGCTCGAAGTATTGCGCGAAGAAGAAGCCGCCAAGATGATCAACGAGGAAGACATCAAACTGCGGGCGGTGGAAGCGGTGGAACAGCACGGGATCGTGTTTCTCGACGAAATCGACAAAATCTGCCGCCGCACCGATATGAGCAGTTCCGGCGCCGACGTTTCCCGGGAAGGGGTGCAGCGGGATCTACTGCCGTTGGTGGAAGGCAGCACCGTGGGCACCAAATACGGCATGGTCCGTACCGATCATATTCTGTTCATCGCCTCCGGCGCCTTCCATCTGGCCAAGCCATCGGATCTGATTCCCGAACTCCAGGGCCGTTTCCCCATCCGGGTGGAACTGGATGCCCTGTCGGTGGAAGACTTCATTCGCATTCTCACCGAACCCGATGCTTCCTTGACTGAACAATACAAGGCGCTGCTCGAAACCGAAGGCGTGGCACTGGAATTTGCCGAAGACGGGCTGGCGCGGATTGCCGAGATTGCCTGGCAGGTGAACGAAACCACGGAAAACATCGGCGCCCGCCGTTTGCACACGGTGCTCGAACGGTTGCTGGAAGAGGTGGCTTTTGAAGCGTCCGATATGGCCGGTCAGACGATTCGCATCGACGCCGCCTATGTGGATTCCCACCTGGGCGAATTGGCCCAGGATGAAGACTTGAGTCGCTATAT
>JALSQY010000286.1 GCA_026985035.1 Methylothermaceae bacterium | reverse complement strand
GCCGCCCAACTCGACGGCCAGGGCCGGCTCGAACAACTCTACGTCTACGGCGACAAGCCCCACGTTCCAGCCTACCTCATCGCCATCGCCCCCGACGGCACCCAAACCCCCTACCGGCTCATCACCGATCATCTGGGCAGCGTCCGCCTGGTGGTCGATGCCCAAAGCGGCCAAATCGCCCAACGGATCGACTACGACGTCTGGGGCAACATCACCCTGGACACCCACCCCGGCTTCCAGCCCTTCGGCTTCGCCGGCGGCCTCCACGACCCCGACACCGGCCTGATCCGCTTCGGCGCCCGCGACTACGATCCCGAGACCGGCAGGTGGACCGCCAAGGACCCGATCTTGTTCCAGGGCGGGGATGCGAATTTGTATGCATACGTTGAGAACAATCCGCTAAATCTCATCGACCCACTGGGTCTTTATGGCACCACGAATTGCAGCTATTACCAGCAGCGCTGCGAACAGCTAGGTGGCGTCTACTATTGCTATCTGGCCCCCACTGTCTGTGAGAGCACGCCACCAGGACCATGGGCGAATTGCGTTCGTCAATGTCTGCAAGAGTTCGATCAGGGATACTGCGAAACGGATAACTGTGGTGGTGGTTCGGATGTGCCGTGTGTTATAAACATCCACCAAATGTGTTGGCAAGAATGCATTGGTGGTGGTCCGCCGGTGACGTACCCATGAAGTTCAAGTGGCTGGTAATCTTATTGTCGGCAATCGTGCTATTAGCGATTGCTCAGTACTATTTCCTGCCAGGGTGGTATCGCGAATCAGGTATCGAAGTCTCTGGTTGGATGATTATGCTGTCGATGGCTGCGGCCATAGCCCTTAGCATCTGGTTGATTCACTGGGTGATACAAAAACTGAGTTCAGCCGCTTCTCCCGGTAGCCGAATCGGTTCATATCTTGGTGGTTATGGCCTCTATCCCTTCGCGCTGTTCCTGGGGTTTGTCGTTGGCGGTAACTTCGGTGGTGCAATCGGTGATAACGCTCTTGGCGATGCCGGAACTGTTGTGGGAATCGGGGTAGGCGTTTTTATTGTGACGATCATTGCCTGTTCGGTTGGCGCTTTACTTGGTTACCTCTTAGGTGGTTTGACACAGAGACTTGTCAGGTAAGCACCAAGTATAGTGGACCCCAAAAACTGGACCACTGGATAAGTTAAGATCTCCGGGCATATGCAAGAAGGAGATAACGATATGAGCGATACCAAGAAGCGACGCCGCCATTCCCCCGAATTCAAGGCCAAGGTTGCCTTGGAGGCCGCCAAAGGCGAGAAGACGTTGAGCCAATTGGCCAGTGAATTTGGGGTGGCGCCGGTGCAAATCAGTCAGTGGAAGCGCCAGTTGCTGGAAGGGGCTACGGACCTGTTCGGGCGTAAACGCCGGGAAGTGGACCCGGATGCTTTGACAGCGCCGCTCTATCAGGAAATCGGTCGGCTCAAGATGGAGCTGGACTGGTTGAAAAAAAAGCTGGCCCTGTCAGTTGAGGCGAAGCGGCAATGTTTGGAACCGGATCACCCCGAACTGAGCCTTCGGCTGTCAACGGAAACTGAAAAGTGACCCACTTTCCCCTGGCAATGGAACATGAAAAATGACCCCCAAATGCCTCAAGAATTCATGATTCCATGCCTACAGCGGCTGTCTGGTGTCCAATGATCCCCGCCTTGCGTTTATCCTTGAGGCGGTAGGAATCGCCCCGGATCTGGATCACGTGGGCATGGTGCAGCAGCCGGTCCAACATGGCGGAAGTGAGGGCAGTATTGCCGCCGAACACCTGCTCCCACTCCCCGAAGCTCAGGTTGGAAGTCAGGATCACCGAGCCGGTTTCGTAGCGTTTGGCGATCACCTGGAAGAACAGGTTGGCCTGAGTGGATGAGAAGGGCAGATAGCCGATCTCGTCGATAATCAAGAGTCTTGGCCCCAGGACACTGCGCCTGAGGACTTCCTTGTAGCGTCCTTGCCGTTGGGCGGATTCGAGCTGCAGCATCAGATCCGCCGCCGAGATGAACCGGACCTTGAATCCGGCCTGGGTCGCCAGATAACCGAGGGCAATGGCCAGATGGGTCTTGCCGGTCCCGGAGGGACCCAGGAAGATGACGTTTTCCCGGCGTTCCACGAAGGCCAGGGAAGCGAGGGTGTGGATGCGGTCTTTGGGGACGCCGGTGGCGAACTGGAAGTCGAACGCCTCGAGGGTCTTGATAGCCGGAAACCCCGCCATCCTGGCCAGCGTTTCGCGGGAGCGAC
>JALSQY010000285.1 GCA_026985035.1 Methylothermaceae bacterium | reverse complement strand
AGAGCCGCCATCAAAAACATTGATTTTTTCACCGCTTGGCTACCTGTTGTACCACGCTATCAATCCGGTTTTGACGCAAACGGGTTCTGATTTTTTCCACTTCGTTCATATGCTTGAAAGGTCCGATTCGTACCCGGTACCATTGGGTTCCATGAATCATGGCGGGCTGGATCTTGGCTTCCACCCCCAATAAAGCCAGCCTGGCCTTGAGCCGATCCGCATCTCGAATACGCCGGAAAGATCCCGCCTGAATCATGAATCTCCCGGGGATTGCCCGTCCCACTCGCTCTTGGCGCTTGCGGGTCTTGACTTCCCCCTCGGGGATGATGACCTCTTGTTCTGGAAGCATAGTATAAAAAGAGAAATCCGGTTCTTCCCGGCTATGGGTTTCCGGACTGGGCTGGGGAGAGGTCGAATTGGACTTTTTTTCCACTGTCCGTGGTCCTGTGGTAGCAGCATTCAAGGTGTAGAGAAAATAGGCAAATCCGCCGACTACCACTATTCCCAACACCCACTGCCACCATGGGGCTGGCCGTTTTTCGACATAAACCGGCTTCCGCTTGCGAGATTTCGCAATCCCACGCCGGGCCATAAGCTTACATTGCCTCCGGGGCAGAGACATCAAGCAAGCGCAAGCCGTTGGCAATGCTTTGCCGCACCGCTTCAATCAGATTCAAGCGGGCATTGCGCAAATCTTCATCCTCCACCAAAAACGTGTGAGCGTTGTAATAAGTGTGGAACTGCGCCGCCAGTTCCCGCAAATACTGAGTGATCTGGTGAGGCTCCCGCTGACGCGCCGCCCTTTCAACGGTTTCAGGATAGCGGGCCAATGTAGTCAACAAGGCTTGCTCGTGGGATTCGGTCAATCGCTCCAGATTGGCCAACCCTTTATCCACATCATGCCGCAAGCCTTTCTCCGCCAGTTGCTTGAATACACTGCACACCCGGGCATGGGCGTATTGCACATAATAGACGGGATTTTCATTGGACCGGGATACCGCCAATTCGAGATCAAAATCCATGTGCTGCTCGGCCTTGCGCATGCAATAGAAGAAACGGGCCGCATCCTTGCCCACCTCTTCCCTGAGCTGGCGCAGTGTGACAAATTCCCCGGCGCGGGTGGACATGGGGACTTTTTCCGTGCCCCGGTACAAAATAGCAAATTGCACCAAACGTACCTCCAACACACCGGCATCCTGACCCAGCGCCTGCACAGCCGCCTTCAATCTGGGCACATAGCCGTGATGATCCGCCCCCCAGACATCTATAAGATAGTCGAATCCCCGTTCGAATTTATTGAGATGATAGGCAATATCGGAAGCAAAATAGGTCATTTGGCCATTTTCCCGGATTACTACCCGGTCTTTTTCATCCCCAAAACGGGAAGAGGCAAACCACATCGCCCCTTCCCTTTCGTATAAATAGCCGGCTTCTTGCAATTTTTTCAGCGCCTTTTCTATTTCTCCCGATTGCACTAACCTTCGTTCTGAAAACCACTCATCATAGCGTACGCCGAATGCCTCCAAATCCTCTCTGATATCCGCCAAAATAGCTTGCAGCGCCGTCTGAAAAATCTCCTCATAGGCGCTCTCTCCCAACAAAGTTTTGGCCCGCTGAATCAGGGCATCGACATAGATTTCCTTGTCTCCCGGGGGCGCATCGGGCGGCAGATCCTCAACCACCAACTCGGCGGGACGACGGAACTCATCTCCTAGTTTGCCGTGCAGGGATCGGGCGATGGCGCGAATATATCCTCCCCGGTAGCCATTCTCCGGAAAGGGAACCGCTTCTCCACACAATTCCAAATAGCGTATCCAGACACTCACGGTGAGAATATCCATCTGCCGGCCAGCGTCGTTGACGTAATATTCCCGATGCACCTGACAACCGATGGCATCCAAAAGATTGGCGACACTGGCGCCATAAGCCGCGCCCCGCCCGTGGCCAACATGCAAGGGTCCGGTGGGATTGGCCGAGACGAATTCAATATGAATCCGCTGGCCAGCGCCGGTTTGACTGGTGCCGAACCCGTCTCCCTCGTTCAAAATCCTGCCGACAATGTCAAATTGCGCGGCGGGATGGATGAAAAAGTTAATAAATCCTGGACCTGCAATTTCCACCTGTTTGATCGCCGGGTCATCAGGCAGGGCTTGCACTATTTTCTCGGCCAATTGCCGGGGCGCCATGGCGGCGGACTTTGCCAATACCAACGCGATATTGGAAGCGAAATCCCCGTGAGAAGCATCCCGGGCCCGTTCCACCCGGACTTGATATTGCAAGTCAGAAGGTAATTCACCTTGTTGCTGTAACTGGGCTATGGCTTGCTGCAGCAATTGCTGTAAATGTTCTTTCATGGACTCGTCGGTAGAAAAAGAGGAAGTATTATCCTTGAATTAATCGTATCGTGGCAACGAAATGATCGGGATAATTTTTGTACCGGGGATTGACGGGGCCGCAAATCCGATTATTCTGGTGACTGTTCACTCAATCAGGAGATCCCCGTGACCACAGAACATACCTACAAAGTCATCGAAATCGTCGGTTCCTCGCCTGACAGCATCGACCAGGCCATCCGCAACGCCATTGCCAAGGCTTCCAAAACCCTGAAACACTTGAACTGGTTCCAGGTAACCGAAACCCGGGGCCATATCGTCAATGGCGAAGTGGGTCATTTTCAAGTAGTGCTGAAAGTGGGGTTCCGGCTGGAAGACTGATCAACCGGGGCTATATTCCGCCCGGCTTTGCCCCGGCAAATGCCGATAATTTATCGAGAAACACCCGGGGGGAGCCAAAACACATCTCCCCGCTCTCCACATTGACCGCCACCTGGCTGCTTATCCCCTTCGCCAGCCGGTTGCCGGTTTCATCATCAACAATTTCATAACGAATTCGCATCCGGTATTCGTACTCTTTGAGCGCAGCACTCACCCGGATCCGCTGACCAAAACGGGCAGGGGCTATGTAACGGATATGAAGTTCTATAACCGGCCATACATAGCCGGTTTCTTTCATCGTCAAATAATCATAATCCAATCTCTCCAGCAACGCGCAACGAGCGATTTCGAAATACTTGGCATAGTGGCCGTGCCAGACAATCCCCAGCATGTCGGCATCGTAAAAGGGCACGTCAATCAATACTTCGGCGCTGGGTAAATCCTGATCAGTCAACACCATCGTCCTGCCAGAAATGATAGAAATTGAACCATTGCAGCGGGGCCTGGAGGCAATAGGTTTCCAAGCGCTTGACATAGTGGCGGGCGTATCGCTCTACCGCTTGTTGGCGTAACAGGCGGTCACTGGGCAAGCGAATTTTTTCCAATAGTTTTTCGAAATAAATATGATAGCAACCGTCGCCTTTTCGAAAGCAAAACAAGGTGTACACCGGACATTTCAACAAATGGGCCAAAAGATAAGGTCCCTGGGGAAAACTCGCGGGCTTGCCCATAAATGGTAAAGTCACCGTGCGTCGAGGACTGCCCACCGGCACCCTATCGCCCACCAAAACCACGAATTCACCGGCCTGGACCTTTTCAAACAATTGAATGGCGATGGCCGGATTGATTTCAGTCACTTGAATCAAGGTTACATGGTGAGCCTTGTCCACACTGGACAACAAGCGATTGAACTTTTCCGTGTGCTTGGTATGCACCAGGATATTGAGCCTGACCTTTTGCTGAAAATCAGCCAAGGCCCGGCAGATTTCCAAATTCCCCAAGTGAGAAGCGACAATCAAGGCGCCTTCACCACTCTCGAGCAAGGCATATAATTCGGTCTTGTCAAATCTCAGGACCCTGGTATCAAACCGCCCCAGCCAGACAATAATCTTGTCCAGCAAATTTTCAGCAAAGCTCAAGAAGTGACGATAACCCTGCCGGAGACCGCTTGTTAAGCCCGATTCAGGCGCGAACTCTTGCACCTGCCTCAGGTAATCCAGCGAAGCTGCTCTGGCCCGGGAATTGACGGCAAAGTAGTAACCCACCACCGGGTACAAAAAAAACCGGAAAGGCCAACGCCCGAAAAAAAGATAAACCGCCACCAGAAACCGCATCCCCCACAGGATGCCCCGCTCTTCCATCGCCGCCCAATGGCGGCGGTCATTGTCAGTCAATTCCGGGGTTGCCATGCTGACGAAAAAAACCGGTGGAAAAATAATCTCGCGTGCATCCTGCTGATCCGCCAATTGTCTTCCCAGGGGCGGAAATGGGAACGGTTATTCCGGGGGTAGTGAACCCGCACTGGCAGCCATTTCATGGGAATCTTCCACCAATAGGCGCGCACCAGAATTTCAATATCAAAATCCATCCGGTCCCCCAGGGTATTCGCCGTCAATAACGGGATAATAGCGGCAATGGGATAAACACGGAATCCGCACATGGCATCTGGAATCGAAAACGAGCCGGTATTGATCCACACCCACACATGAGTTAAGTAACGTCCATAATAGCGCCCCTTGGGGATGGAATCATCAAAGCGGGGGCGTCCGCAAATAAGATGATCCGGATAAGTCCGGGCCACGGAAAGAAATGCTTCCACATGTGCCAAATCGTGCTGGCCGTCCGCATCCACCTGCAAAGCATGGGAATACCCCCCCTCCCACGCCGCCCGAAGCCCGGTTTTCACCGCCGCCCCCTTGCCACGGTTGCAGGGATGTTCAATCACCGTCACGGCATTATTTTTCAATGACAAAGAACGGATTCTTTGAGTGTGCAGCGCATCGCTGCCATCGTTGACCAACAGGCAATGCAAGCCGGCATTTCGCAGCCGTTCGACGATCGCCGGCAATCGTTCACTGTGATTGTAGACCGGCACCACCGCGCAAGGACAATAACTCATGAGGGCAATCGCATGACCGCCGTTTTTCCCATTCGCGCTTGATGTGGCACGGCCTTGAAGCCTCTCTCACCCTGGGAGAGGAGGTGAAATAAGGGCGTAAGCGGATGAAAGCAACGGTGTTTTCCCCTCACCCCCAACCCCTCTCCCAGAGGGAGAGGGGAGATAAGTCGGTTCATGCGATCGCCCTGGTAACTCATAAAGATTGCCAATAGATCCGCCCGCAGCTGTACTGTTGCCGGTCAGCCCGGTACTCGAACACCAGCCGGGACTTGTTGGCGTCAAAATCCAGTTGCAATTCAACTGCCATGCCAGGCAGCAATAAATGACGGAATTTGACTGCCTCCATTCGTTGAAATTCCAACGGGAGTTCGCGATGCGCCAAAAACAGTTCCGCCGCCCAATGGATTTGAACAACCCCAGGTAAAATGGGGAGGCCGGGGAAGTGCCCTTGAAAATAGACAAGATCCTCAGGAATACTCAGTTGCAAGGACAAGCGGTCACCTGTCTGACCAACCGCCAGCACCCGGGGCAGAAGCTTGGCTTCAGGCATGGCCAAATGATCTTTTCACTTTCTGACGCACCCAATATTCGCCAGCCATCAGCAGCCCCATCAATAGATAAGCCAAAAACCCATTGTACAATGCCCAGATCTCCAGATCGGCGAGCCAAACGGTAATCGCCGCCAGGATGCCATTCATCAGGAAAAAAGCACTCCAAACCCAGGTCACTTTACGGGTATAGGCTACCCCCTGGGGAGGCAAATCTGGATCAGTCAGCCGGGCCAAGCGTTCAATCACAGGCGGGGGATGATAGAGCGACCACACAAATACCAGTAAAAACAAGGCATTCACAATGACGGGATAGCTAAGAGCGGAAACTACCCACGAAGATGGCCAAGCCAGCAATCCCAAAACCAAGGCGCAAAGAGTCAAGCCAACCTTCCATGAAATTTCGGGAAGGAAAAAAATCATCCTGGCAAGTAGCAAGAAAGCCATACCGCTCACCACCCAACGGAGATTGAATCGCCCTAAGGCAAAATAAACCAAGACGGGATAAAGAACGGTGACCAACCCAAGGAAAAACAACATTAGCCGGCGGAACATTCTGCCACTCCCGGGAATAGTCAAGAATTGAGCAAGCGCTCTATGACTTCGACAACATTCCCAACCGTGCGAATATTCTTGAAATCTTCCGGAGCAATGCGTTTGCCGGTAATTTCATGCAAGCGCACCATCAAATCCACCGCATCGATACTGTCGATATCCAGTGTCTGGAAAGTCGTTTCCATTTCAACCTGGCCAGGATCGATTTCGAACATTTCCTGGAACAATTGGCGGAGGGTCTCAAAAATCTCTTGTTTATTTTTCATCTAGGAGGATTGGATCCGGCGAATATAATCTGCCAAATGGGCGACTGAAGAAAAAATAGTGCGTACTTCCGGGGTCTCCGCAGTAATGATAATGTCAAAGCGGTTTTTCAACGCCAAGCCTAATTCTAGCGCATCGATGGAATCCAGACCAAGACCCTCTCCAAATAACGGCGCATCACTGTCAATATCATCAGGCTTTAATTCATCCAGAGAAAAGACCTCGATTATCAAGGATTTCAAGTCATTTTCCAGAGAATCCATGACATTTTTCCAAATCGCTGAGACGGGCTTCCATCATCAGGGTAAGGCGTCGGCTGGCAATGGACAACCGAAGACCTGAAACACATTCGGGATTTAGCGCTTCATCCACAACCGCCAACACCTCGGGGGTTTTATCGGGTAGATTGTACCACCACTGCCCTTTACTCAAGAGCAAGGGTTGGTAGTGAAAAAAAACCGGAATCAGCGGCGCTTCCGCTTCCAATGCAATTCGCGCCGCGCTGCGTTGAAAGGAAATGGGCAAGTCCGGTGGCGTGCGTGTTCCCTGGGGAAAGAGTATCAAGGACGCACCGCTTTGCAACGCCGCGACGGCATCGGCAATCAATTGCTGGGGTGTTTCCGCGGCAATGTGACGGCAATGGCGGATGGGCGCGCTGACCAAGGGCACCTTGGCCAGACTGGGTTTCACCACGCAAACCGCATTATCCACCAGGGAAAACAACAACACAATGTCCAAAAAAGAAGGATGATTGGCAACGATCACCCTGCCCGGTTGCCTCAGCTGGTCGGCACCTATGACTCGATAACGCCAATAGCCGATAAACTCCAAAAAACGCACGAAAAAATTAAACGCCAGAAAACTCAAGTGGCGGGCATGAGCCGGCCGGTTTTCTGGGGGCATCCACGGCGAGGTCAGAGGATAAATGACATACCACAACAAGAAAGATCCCAACCCGTAAACCCCGTAGCTGGTCACCGTCACTCCCAAGCGGGACAACCAGCGAACCCCACGTTGTAGGCGCTGCCAATCATCAGTCAATGGCGGTAATCCTAGCCGGTTAAAACCCAGCGCCATGCACTTTTCCTCCCCGGCAAGTTTACTGCTCCATTTCCCTGGCACAATGCCCAAATGAGTTTCAGCAGTGTATCCTCCTCATTCCCAGCTTCCCCTTTATCATCCTGCTTGACTTGCAGTAGCGAGCCTTTGTCTTTCGCCACCCCCAACTTCATGGCCAACGCCATAACCCCAGGCGGGTTTGCCGCATGGGTGTGATATGGCAAGGGTAATGGTTGTTCATACAACAATAGCAGTACCTCATGGGCCTGAGCTTGCAAAAACCCCCGCGCTTCCACCACGGCCGCTGAATAACCTTCGGCCCCGGGCGCAAGGGCGACAAAAGGCGCCCGATTGCCTGCAAATTGGGACAATAGGGCCCCTGCCGCCCCATGCACCGACAAGGTGAATGCCGTGGGCGACACATCGGCACCCTCAGCCAGCGTGTTGAGAATGGGGAAACAATAGTGCGTCTCTCCATGCAAAGAGGCACATACGGTGGGAATAGCACCAGCTCCCTTCAAGCAAGGCCACGCCACGGCCAGCACTGCCCTCGCCATGGGCGACAAACGCCGCCGCTGCATCAATGGCAAGAATGAAACATCAGGTTCCGCGCCAGGCAAAAGGCGGCCAAGTCCCCACTCATGATAAGAACATAAACGCCATTCAGGGGGCAACCAGGCGCACCATTGTTTGAGGCAGAATTGCAACTCGGATGCCATAAAACTCTAAAAAGAGATCAACCACACAACCAATTTCAACAACGCCTGAATATTAAAGCCGTATTAATGCCGCCAAACGCAAAATTATGGCTTGCCACCGCTTCGCACTCGATTTGGCGCATTCCCCCCGCGATATAATCCAAGGATGCGCATTCTGGATCGGCGTTTTCCAGATTAAGATTGGGATGAAATTCCCCGCTGCGCATCATTTCTATCGCCACCCAGGCTTCCAGTGCACCACAAGCCCCCAAAGTGTGACCGGTATAGCTCTTGAGGCTGCTAATAGGCACTTTGCCACCGTAAACATTGAACGTGGCCCGGCTTTCCGCAATATCGCCCTGGGCCGTGGCGGTGCCGTGAGCGCTGATATAGCCGATCTCTGCGGGCTGCATGCCGGCATCGGCCAACGCCATGGTCATGGCCACTTGCATGGTCTCGCTGGAAGGTTGGGTGACGTGGGCGCCATCGGAATTGGTGCCAAACCCCGCCACTTCAGCATAAATCGTGGCGCCCCGGGCCAGGGCCCGCTGCCGCTCTTCCAAAATCAAGCTGCATCCCCCTTCCCCGAGCACCAGCCCATCCCGGTCGGCATCGAACGGCCGGGGAGAGGCAGAGGGTTGATCATTACGCACGCTGGCGGCATATAAGGTATCGAATACCGCCACTTCGGTGGGACACAATTCCTCCGCGCCCCCGGCGATCATCACTTCCTGCTGGCCGTATTTGATGGCTTCATAAGCGTAACCGATCGCCTGGCTGCCGGATGTGCAAGCACTCACCGCCGGAATCACCCGCCCCTTGATTTGGAAGAAAATGGCCACATTCACAGCGGTGGTATGCCCCATCATTTTCAAATAGGTATTGGCATTCAAGGCACCGATTTTGTGATGGAGCAGCATATAGCCGAAGTCGGCAATCGCCGGCGTGGAACCCACCGAAGAACCATAAGCCACCCCGGCCTGACCGGAGGCGATCACCGGGTCGTTCAGCAATCCGGCATCTTCCAGGGCCATTTCGCTGGCCCGCACCGCCATCTGCGCGACCCGGCCCATGCTGCGGGTGTGTTTGCGGGAATAATGACCGGGCAGGGAAAAATCAGTGACCGGCGCCCCCAAATGACAATGCAAACCTTCATAATGGCGCCACGCTTCCATTAACCGGACCGCATTGCGTTGCTCGCGCAAACGCCACTGAACGGCGGGCCAATCCGAACCCAGGGATGAAATACCGGCCATGCCGGTTATCACTACCCGGCGGGTCAACACAAGCCCCCGTTGACGGCAATCACTTGACGGGTGATATAGCCAGCATCCTCCGACAATAAAAAGGCAACCACGCCGGCCACTTCCGCGGGTTTGCCCACACGCCGCTGGGGAATCATTGCCTGAATTTCCGCCAGGGGCAGTGCTTCCACCATATCGGTCTCAATCAGGCCCGGCGCCACGCAATTGACTGTGATCTGGCGCTTGGCCAATTCCAGCGCCAACGCCTTGCTGGCGCCGATAATCCCGGCCTTGGCGGCGCTGTAATTGACCTGCCCCCGGTTGCCAATCAGCCCGGAAACCGAAGATAAAGTCACGATGCGTCCTGGCTTGCGGCGCTGGATCATGGGCATGATTATCGGATGCAATACGTTGTAAAAACCATCGAGATTGGTATGCACCACCGTGTCCCAGTCTTCCCCGGTCAGCGCCGGGAAAGCCCCGTCCCGGGCGATCCCCGCATTGCAAACCACCCCGTAATAAGCGCCGTGGGCTTCGATATCCCGGGTCAAAATGCCGGCAACCGCTTGGCGGTCCGCCACATCGAATTGCAACAACCGTACCGGACAACCATCTGCCGTCAATTCCTCCGCCAAGGATTCCAGTACCTGCCGCTGGCTCCGGCAATGCAGAACCAAACCATAACCTTCAGCGGCCAAACGCTGCGCAATGGCCCGGCCGATCCCGCGGCTGGCGCCAGTAATCAAAACAGTTTTTTGTTCATTCGTCATGGAACCACGTCTTTTTGTAAAAAAGGCTCGATATTTTTCGGCAACAGCACATTCAGCATGGCTGTGGCATGAATCCCCGGCGCACGGATTTCGCAATCAAATACACTCATGTCATTGGCCGCTTGAAAATTGAGCCCGGCCCAAACTTCCAATTCCGTGCCACAAGCAAATTCAGCAACATTACTTTGGTAATGCCTTGTGCCTAGTAATAAACCAATACGAATTGGCTCTCCCCGCCGCAAACATTGATAACCCGACCAGGCCGCCACCGCCTGGGCCATATATTCAATCCCGACCCAGGCGGGCACAACACCATCCGTCGAAAACAGCCCGTCCTTGCGCACCTCGAGTGATACCGTCACTTTCTCGTCGCTTATCGATAATATCCTGTCCACTAAGCGCATTGCGCCGGATTGGGGCAAAAGGGAGTGAATGGGGAAACGGTCAGGATCGAAGTAGTCAGCCATTGAATGTCTAAAGGTTCCTCGCCGCCAATGCGCTGCTGATTCTTTCATGCCTATCAGAGAATTGCAATGGACTATTCCATTGCAATCCATTAGATATACCCTTA
>JALSQY010000284.1 GCA_026985035.1 Methylothermaceae bacterium | reverse complement strand
GTCTGTTCGTTCCTGGCGGTGGCGGAGATATAGTCAAATCTGGTGTATCAGGGATAGCTAATCAGGCGGCGTTCCTGTTTTCCTTGGTATGCTCGTTTATCGCGATTCCATCTTTGAATTTCACGCCCTCGATGACCTTGGCAAGGTGGGTAAATCCCCGGATGCGCCGCCATCTTTTCTCAGCGCACATGCCCAGCTTGTAGATCATCACCAGGATGGTCTTTCGGCTCACACAACCCTTGGCTCTGTCCGTCCGGTGCCGGATGGTGGCAAAAGTCGATTCGATGGGGTTGGTGGTCCGAATATGCTGCCAGTGTTCGGCCGGGAAATCGAAGAAGGCCAATAGGGCATCCCGGTCCTTGCGCAGGCACTCTGCCGCCTTCGGGTACTTGGCCTGATAGGTGCGGATGAAGTGATCGAAGGCCTTTTCCGCACTGGCCCGGTCCTCGGCGTTCCAGATCTCCCGCAGAGCCTCTTTGGCCTTGGGTTGGGTTCCCTTGGGCAGGTAGTTCAAGACATTGGCCGTCTTGTGGACCCAACAACGCTGCTGCCGGGTCTCGGGGTAGATTTCCGACAGGGCCGCCCAAAAACCCAGGGCGCCATCGCCCGCCGCCAGCTTCGGCGCGATCTTCAGCCCGCGTGCCTTCAGCCCCAACAGGACTTCCCGCCAACTCTGCGCCGATTCCCGCACCCCATCCTCAATAGCCAGAAAGTGCTTCTCGCCACGATCATTGACGCCAATGATCACCAAGGCACACAGCGTCTGATCCTCCGCCCGAAGACCACTGTAAATGCCATCGGCCCACCAATACACCCACCTGTCTTTGCTCAGATCCTGGCGGCACCAGGCTTCGTACTCCCGTTCCCATTGCCGCTTCAACCGGCTGATCACCGCAGGCGACAACCCCTTGGCCTCCGGCCCCAGCAGCACTTCCAGTGCCTCCTGCATCTGACCTGTGGAGATCCCTTTCAGATACAACCAAGGCAGGGCCGCTTCCACACGCCTGGCCTTGCGGATATAAGGCGGCACCAGGGAGGAATGAAACACCACCGACTCCCCATGACGGCTCCGTACCTTGGGAATCTTCACCGCCACAGGTCCAATCCCCGTCAGGATCTTGCGTTCCGGATGATAGCCATTGCGGACCACCGCCCGCCGCCCTCGCTCATCACGAACCAGGGCATATCGCGCCAGCATCTCTTCCAGTTCCGCCTCGATCGCTTGCTGAATCAATCGCTTTGCCCCCTCTCTCAGCAATTCGGTCAGCGGATCGTCAATCGCCTCTGGCCTCCGAAACTCAACAACGCTATCTTTACCCATGGTGGCGTACCTCCTCTGTTGGTCTTCAGTTCTCGATCATCCGAATTTCAACAGGGTACGCCGCCTCTATCAATCCAACCTCATACACCACTTTCGATCATAACTCTTCGACATCCTCTCGTTGGCTCCATTGAATACGAAAGCG
>JALSQY010000283.1 GCA_026985035.1 Methylothermaceae bacterium | reverse complement strand
TCATTACCTTTGACGGCAAAGTAAATCCAGGCTGACTTGCCAATGAGCGCCGTATATCACTTGTCTTGTTGCGGAGCAGCGATGGAAAGAGGCTGAAAGGCTCATTTGTTTAGTGAAACGAGGCATTAAAATATGAGAAAATCCGAAATTCAGGCTTTTATTTTTGTCGTGATAGAAATTTTTCTAGAATCAATAAAATCAATAAATTAACTGAGGTGCTTTTGTTGTGTCGACCTGGCTTTCCCTTTTACCCGCGCTTGTAGCCATTCCCCTGGCTTTCTTTACTCACCGGATTCTTCTTGCTTTGGGGATTTATGTATTTCTGGGGGCGCTGATTATCGAGCAAGGATGGCTGCCCGATGCATCCGCCCGGTTTGTGCAACTTTTTTGGCAAGTGGTTTCAGATCGCGACAATCTATTGATTATCGTATTCAGCTTGCTGATTGGCAGCTTGATTGGAGTGGTTCAGCGGGCAGGGGGGGTAGAAGGATTCAACGCTTGGATAGACCGCCGCAATCTGGCGGATACTCCACGCCATGTTTCTCTTTTGACCTTCACAACCAGCATGGTGTTATTTGTTGAGACCTATTTTGGGGTGTTGGTTGCCGGACTGTTGGGGCTATCACTATTTGACCGTTTCAAAATTCCAAGACTCCGCCTGAGTTACATTCTCGACACGACCTGTTCTCCCAAATGCATGATGATACCCATTAACGCCTGGGGGGCTTATATCATTAGCATGTTTGTCGATGAGGGGGTCGCAGAGCCTGTGTCCTTGTTGATACAGTCATTGCCTTTTATTTTTTATGGTTGGGTTTCTCTATTGTTGGTAGCCTTTGTGGCCGCGACAGGTTGGGAAATTCCCTGGAAACTCCCAGTCTCTCCTGCCTTGGCAGGGGAAGAACCGGTCCACTTTAGCGATTTGATTGAATCTGATCCCGATGTCCCCAAACGGGCGCGGTATTTATGGGGGCCCATCAGTTTGTTGGTCTCGTCGGTCCTGATCCTGCTCTGGGCGACAGGCGATGCGCCTTTGGCAATCTTCGTCGCGGTGGCTTTGACACTCATTGCCACGCTGATTTGGTACCAGAAAGAGAAGGTGCTTTCGTGGCAAGCCGCGGTCAAGCCCCTGAGTCAGGGCGCGGTGATGATGTGGCCATTGATGCGGCTGCTGGTGTTTGCTTTTACCGTGGGGGCAACGACCCGGGTCCTGGGAACCGGTGAATACATGGCAGCCGCCCTACAAGGGGAAATCTCGTCGTTTTGGTTGCCTTTCCTGGTATTTGGGATTGGTTGCCTGGTTTCGTTTGCGACCGGTACTTCATGGGGAACCTTCGCCATTATGATACCCATTGTGATTCCCCTGGCCGATGTATTTCAAATTTCCCCCGCGTTACTGGTAGGAGCGGCTCTGAGCGGAGGACTATTTGGCGATCACAGCTCGCCTGTTTCTGATACCACCATGGTGGCGGCATTAGCGGCGGGGGTGGAGCCCATTGACCATATTCGGCATCAGCTTCCCTACGCGTTGTTGGGGGCAGGAATTTCTCTGCTGCTTTATTTGTTGGTGGGAATGCTCTGAGGGACACGTTCGGTTTGCAGGTGGATTTTGACCAGCAAAGGGTCGATTGCGGTCTTATATCCGGTCCATTATTTGGACTAACTTATGACGCCCGGCCTTTATGGTATTCACCGGTGGTGTCCATGTAAGAGGTTCCCTAGGGAACCTAACCCTGAGTCGGCCGGTATTTATGTTTCCACCATCCCCTCAACAACAATAACGCCGTCAGCACCAGGGGCAGTAATAAGATATTGATGAGTTTCAGCCGGTTGCCCAAGCGCTCGATGTCTTCATTCAATTGATGTTGCAGGTGACGAAGGTCTTTGCGGATCTGGAGGCGTTGTTGCTGGAAGGTTTCCATTGTTCGTTGTTGTTGCGGAGTAAGACCTTGATGGGGAGTTTGTTTGGCGGCTTCCAGCGCCGCCATTTTCTTTTCGGTGGCTTGTAGCTGTTGTTGGAGTTGTGCCACTTTTTCCCTTAATTCCTTTTCTGCCTGCCGGCGCAGATTTTCCACTTTTTCAAAAGGTTTGGTGAGATTGGCATGGCTGCGTATGGAAATTAAATCCGGATTGCCGGTAAGGTAATCGATGGCATTGATGACAAAAGGACCGTTATCGGCGACAGGAACAATCATGCGCTCACCGTCCGGGCTTTTTTGAATCCTGGCCCATAGCCGGTTGGCGAGGAGGTCGGAGTCTGCCACCACGATTAGATGGGCGGGTTTTTTACCTTGACTGAGATGGGTGACGCTATTTTCGGGAGCGGGTGGCTTGGCGAAAGCGCTATTGAATTTTCCCTCGATACGGGCGGCCAGAACATGGTTTTTGCCGTCTGCCCGGAAGGCATCATAAAGAATGCTGGGGTCGAACAGATAATCCAAGGCTGCCGTTGGAATGAGCATGGCGTCCTGGCTCGAAAAGAGCAGGGGGAAAAAATGCAGATGCGAATTACCCAAGAGAGTCAACGCGCCGGCAGAGGAAAGCAGCAATTTGTCCAGGTGCGCCAAGATGGGCACGTCAGCAAAGGCGCTGGAATCCAGTCCCAACAATCCCAGATGGCGGACCGCGGGACGCCCTTCGGCCACTTTCACAGGCATGGCATATTTGTTATCCCCCACAAATTTACCGGAAACCATTTCGAATCCCCAGGCTCTGAAGAGCGAATTCAAATCGGAATTTTTTTGGCGTCCAGGTTGCACAAATGCAGGCGGGCCATCCAATTCCGCGTAAGGGTCCACAAAAAACAGGCCGCGCCCGCCGCGCAGCAAGTATTGGTCGATGGCGTAGAGCGCAGGTTCTTCCAGGGATTTGGGATGAATCAGGAGCAACAACTCCGTGTCTTTGGGAATGGCTTTGAAATCCTTTGCCAACCAGGTGACCTCATAAAACCGCTGGATTTGTTCCACAAGAACCCACGGCTGTTGTGGTTGGCGATTGAAGGGGTTGATGCCTCCTTGAACCATCAGATCTTGCTCGGCGTACAGTGCGATTTTGGGTTTGTGATCCCGGCTGATCTGGACCAAAAGTTCGCTGACATCGTATTCCAGATAACTCTCTCGCTCCCGATTGAAGAACGGGATCGTGGCGGACTTGCCTTTTCCCGCCAGGGCCGCCAGGCCAAAATACACTTCCGGTGCGCCTGGCGCCAGGCGCACCGGACTCAAGCCCCGTTCAACGGCTGAATCTTCCTGTTCGGAAAAAGGTTCCGGATCGATTATCCGCAGCTGGATTTTGCCGTTGCCGATGCGTTCATACTCTTGCAGCAGTTCCCGGACCCGCTGGGCATAATTACGCAGCAACGGCATATCCCGGGTGGTTTGATTGGAAAAATAGAATTCCAAAATCACCGGCTGTTTCAACGAGGCGATAATGTTACGGGTGCCTTGGGAAAGGGTGTAGTGCTTGTCTTCGGTCAGGTCCAGGCGTGTGCCTTGAAGCAGCCATTGGCTGAGAAACAAGGCAATGATGGTGATGACCGCAATCAAAAACAGGCCGGATTTGCCAGAGAGCCAGGGCTTCATTGGCTAACCTGCTTTTTTCATTTCGATGACCAGGGCACAGGCGCTCAGCCAGCCACCAATCATGATGAGGAAGAACAAGATATCCCGCAAATCCAAGATGCCTTTACTGATGGATTGAAAGTGAGTTAGAAAACTCAATGAGGCGATGCCATCCACCAGCCAGGTTGGGGCCCAGTGATAAAACGCTTCCAGCACCAGAGGAAAGCCAGCCGCGACAAATGCGAAACACACGACCACCGTGACAATAAAGGCAATCACCTGGTTGGAGGTGGCCGCTGACAGGCATTCGCCAATGGCCAGATAAGCCCCGGCCATAAGCCAGCTACCCAAGTACGCCGCCAGAATCACTCCATTATCCGGGTCTCCCAGCCAATTTACCGTGATCCACAAGGGAAAGGTCAACACCAGCGCCAATCCCACAAACAACCAGGCAGCCAGGAATTTCCCAAGCACCGCTTCACGCAAGCTCAATGGCAAAGTCAGAAGCAATTCGATGGTGCCGGTCTTGCGTTCTTCCGCCCACAAGCGCATGGCCACCGCCGGGATCAAAAACAGATAGAGCCACGGGTGATAATCAAAGAAAGGGCGCAGATCAGCCTGATTACGCTCGTAAAACCCGCCTAAATAAAAGGTGAACACCCCGCTCAGAATAAGGAAAATCACCAAAAATACATAAGCTAAAGGGGTTGAGAAATAGGAAGTCAATTCCCGCCGGCAGATTATCCTTGTGCCTGCTCTCATGCTTGAATGCTTCTGAGCGAATCCAAATAACGTTTCAACTCCCGCTTGCCACGCTCGTAAATGGTTTTGTCCTGCTGGATTTTGGTCATCCCCAAGATCCCTTCAATCGCAGCAATGATAAATAAAGCACAATCTTGGACATTAACGGAGGCATCGACTATTCCTTTCTCTTGACCTTTCTGTAACGCTTCGGCTGCGGCATTTTGCCAAAATTGGAAAAAACCCTCAATCCGTTTTCTGAAACCTTCGTCGATGGGAGACATTTCCTGGGCGAGTTTGTTCAATGGACAGCCAAGATAAAAGAATTCATCTGGCCAGATTTCCCCAATATTGTCAAACAGCCGGTGAAAACCTTCCAGTGGGTCGTCAAAGTTTCCTAAAGGATCAATCCACAATTCCCTGATGCGCTTTTCAATCAACTCTTCCAGAACCGCATATCCCAACGCCTGTTTACTGGGGAAATGATGATACATCGCCCCTTTTTTTAGGTTGGTCTTTTCCAACACCCGATCTACCCGCATGCCCTGAAAGCCGTGTTGGTGCATTTCTTCGAAGGCGGCCTTGAGAATTTTGAGGCGGGTATTTTCAGGATTACGTTGCGTGGACATGGGTTATTCACCAAAGCGGCTTAGAGTTGAGAGGCAAATTCAGTAAAAAATCTTAAAATATTATAGACAGACTGGTTGGTCTGTGATAGTTTTATTGCAAACAGACTAGTTGGTTTGATAGTGATTCAACCCGACTTAGTTATTAGTTTATAGATGGGCTTTCATTGCCTATTGGGATGTTTCTCAGCCACGGAGAAAACCATGTTCGATTTGTATACCTCCAGTACCCCCAACGGTCAGCGCGCCTCTATTATGCTGGAGGAAACCGGCCAGCCCTACACAACACATTGGATTGATCTTTCCAAGGGCGAACAACGAAAACCAGCATTTCTTAGGCTCAATCCCAGCGGCCGCATACCAGTTCTGGTCGATCATGACAGTAGCGGAAGGGAACCGCTGGTACTGACCCAATCGGTTGCCATCGTCCAGTATCTGGCGGAAAAGACGGGGAAACTGCTTCCCGAAGATCTGATCAAACGCGCCAGGGTCTATGAATGGATGCAATTTCACGCCACCGATATCGGCGCCACCCTGTTCACCTGTTTCTATCTTCAGCGCCGCAGCCTCTTCGGCTTGTCCATGGCTGCCTTCATCCTGCGGAGATGGGCTTTGGGACTGTATCATCATTTCGATGAACAATTGGCTGCCCAACCCTACCTCGCCGGCCCCGAGTACACCATTGCCGATGTCATCGTGTTGCCAGGCGCCCTGGCCCAGGAAAACCGCCTCCGGGATTACCGGAACATAACCCGCTGGCTGGAAGATCTGAAACAACGTCCTGCTGTCCAGCAGGGCTTGGCCGCTTCATCACGGGGGAGCAGCCATGCAGAATAACCCCGGACTCGCCGAGCGTTTCTTCTGGGCCATCACCGAAAGATCCAGGGCCATCGTTTTCATGGGCTTTGTGTTGATCGTGATTTCGGCTTCCCTGTTACCCGGGTTGCACAAGGATACGCGGCTGGATGCCTTCATTCCCGCCTCGGACCCTTCCCTGCAGTTACGCAACCGAACCCGCAAGCTGTTTGGTCTGGAAGATCCCATGGTGATCGCATTGGTGAACGAAGGAAGACACGGGGTTTTCACCCCCCATTCCTTGTTTTTGGTGGAGTGGCTCACCCGTGAGATCAGTAAGCTTCCCAATATCGATCCCGACCGAGTCACCAGCCTGGCCACGGAAAACAATATCACCGGCACCGAGGAAGGCATGGAAGTGGTACCTTTTTTCGACCAGCCGCCTGTCCACCAGAGTGATGCTGACAGGATCCGCAGACAGGTGATGGATTTCCCCCTCTATCTCGGCAGTCTGGTGGCCAAAGACGGCAAAGGAACCCTGATCGTTGCCGAGCTGCAAGATCAGAAACAGGCCCAACAGGTCTACCAGGCCCTATTGGATCTTGCGACACGCGCCCCTCTGGCACCAGGAGAAAGTCTGCACGTCGCCGGCGAAGGGGCGGTGGCAGGTTACATGGGGGCCTATATAGATTCCGATGCTACGCGCCTTGATCCGTTCGCTGCGATTATCATTACCCTGATCTGCCTGTTGGCATTCCGCACCTTGCGGGGAATGCTGCTGCCGAATCTTATCGTTCTGGCCACCGCCGGAAGTGCCATCGGGTTGATGGCCGCCTTCGGAATCCCTTTCTTCGTAATCACCAATGCCTTGCCGGTGGTCTTGATCGGCATCGCCGTCGCCGATTCGATCCATATTCTCAGCGAATATTATCAACGCATGGCTGAGCATCCAGAGGCCGACTCACGCTCCCTCACGGTGGCCACGATGGTGGAGATGTGGCGTCCCATAACCCTGACTTCTCTGACCACCATGGCGGGTTTCCTCGGATTGACGCTGGCCTCGGTGATGCCGCCGATGAAATTTTTCAGCCTGTTTGCCCTGCTTGGCGTCTTCGTGGCCTGGCTCTATTCGCTGATTGTCATACCCGCCTGGCTCGCTCTGCTCCGCCTCAAACCCAGCCGGGCCTACACCCGCAGCCGGGGCACCGACGGCTTTGGCAGGGGATTGAGCTGGCTGGCCCCTGTCGTGATTCGCTTTCCGAAAACCCTCATATTGATTTCCCTAGGAATCCTCATCGTTGGTGGCATCGGCGCATCGAAAATCGAACTGAACGAAAACCTGATCCGCACCTTCGATCCCGAAGAGCCCCTGTTCATCGCTGACGGTGTGTTGAACCGATGGTTCGATGGCACCCACTACCTCGATATTCTGATCGAAACTCCAGCCACCGAAGATCTGTTCAAACCGGAGAACCTTAAACGGATCGAGGCATTGCAGGCCTTTGTTCAAACGCTGCCCCATGTCCAGGGCAGCACCTCGATAGTCGATTATCTGAAACAGATGAACCGGGCATTGCACGAGGGCCAACGACAAGCTTACCGCTTGCCCGAAGAAGCCAATCTTGCCGCCCAGTATTTCCTCCTCTATAGCGCCAGCGCAAGTCCGGATGACTTCAATGACATCGCCGATTACGACTACCGCCTGGCCAACGTAAGGTTCCGGCTAAATGACGGTCGTTACTCGGTGTCAAAAAACGTGGTCGAAGCCACCCAGAAGTATCTCGACCAACAATTTAATCAGCCTGGGATCCACGCCGACTTGAGTGGCCGGGTCAATGTCGATATCCATTGGATCCGGCGCCTTGGCGACACCCATTTCATCAGCATGGCCATTTCCCTGGGGCTGGTATGGCTGATGGCGTCGCTGAGCTTCCGATCGCTAGTGGCTGGCTTCATGGCCATGCTGCCGGTGGTGGTAACCATTCTGATGATTTATGCAGTGATGGGTTTCAAAGGGATATGGCTGTCAATCAGCACGACCATGTTTGCCGCCATTGCCATCGGCCTGGGCGTGGATTTTTCCATTCATACTCTGGAACGGCTGCAAACCCGGATCCGACGGGGAGACTCGATAGATGCAGCCATCCGCAACCTCTATCCCTCCACCGGACGGGCTCTGCTGTTCAACTTCGCCGCCCTGGCGTTGGGCTTCGGGGTCCTGTCCACCAGCAAGGTGGTCGTTTTGCAGGAATTTGGCATGTTGGTGGCTGTGGCCATCGCTACCAGCTTTCTCACCAGCATGACTCTGCTGCCAGCACTGATCAAGGTCTTCCGTCCCAGTTTTATGACCGGCAAAAACACCCGTTTGTCCATCACCTCAACAATAGGAGAAGCCTCATGAATACTCTACTTGCTCTTTTGGCCGCAACCTTTTTCATCTTCCCCGATGGCGCTTCGGGCACAGAACTGCCCAGCGGCGACGAGATCGCCCGCCGTATCAACGAACGCGACGAAGGTCTCGCTGTTTCCCGGCAGGTGACGATGGAAATGACGGAAGCCAGCGGCAAGACCCGAATCCGCGAAACCCAGGGGTTCAGAAAATATTACGGCAAGGAAAAACGTACCATGATCTTTTATCAAAGCCCCAGAAGCATCCGCGGTACTGCGTTTCTCACCTACGATTACCCGGAACCTGAGCATGACGACGATCAGTGGCTGTACCTGCCGGCGCTGCGCAAGGTCCGCCGCATTTCGGCAGCCGACCGGGGAGATTACTTCCTTGGTACCGACTTCACTTATGAAGACATCAAGCTGGAAACCCGCGTATCCCTCAAGGATTACCACCGCAACACCGTGGGTGAAAGCGAAGCCGATGGCGTCCACTGTCTGCTGCTGGAAAATCTCCCGGTGTCGCAGGAGATAGCCGAGGAACTTGGCTATAGTAAGGTGCTGCAATGCGTCGATGACCGGATCTGGATGGTGCGCCGGGCACAAATGTGGGATCTCAAAGGCCAGCCACTCAAAACCATCCACTTCCGGGATATCCGTCAGGTCCAGGGGATCTGGACACCCCACCTGATCGAGGTGGTCAACCACAAGACCGGGCACCGGACCCGCTTCCGCTTTGCTAATGTGGACTATCAGGCGGGGGTAGAGGACCGTATCTTCACCCAAAATGCCCTGAAGCGCGGTTGGCGCCGCTGAGCAGCGGGTGACCGTGTTGAAAACCATGGTGGCTATGCTGCTGCGGCTGGGGCTCCTCTGGCCTGTTGTCACTTGGGCCGTGGACATGGATACCTCGTTGGTGATGACCGGCCAGTGGGCTTTTGGAACTGACTCAGGCAGCACCCAGACTATGAATGGGACCCTCCAACCGGAAATCGGGTTCTCCTTTGCCGATGGCTGGCGTTTCAACACTTCCCTTCGTCTCCGTTCTGAAGCCAGCGACGGAATGCAGCCGGGCGATACAGAGCGTGATGCTTACAGCCCCTATAGCAAGCCTGCCCTACTCCATAAGACGACAGAACTGGCGCTGCGCGAATTTTTTCTCCAGGGCCAGATTGGCGATACCCTCCTCACCATCGGCAAACAGCAGGTGGTGTGGGGTAAGGCCGACGGACTCAAAGTGCTCGACATCGTCGATCCACAGTCGTTCCGCGAATTCATCCTGGAAGAGTTCGATGACTCACGGATTCCACTGTGGACCCTGAACATCGAACGCCAAATCGGCAACTGGGATTGGCAACTGCTGTGGATTCCCGATCCCACCTTTCACGCCATTCCAAAACAGGGGGCCACTTATGCCTTCACTTCCCCAGAGCTGGTCCCGGTTGCCCCACCCGGAGTCGCGGTGAGTCTCGAAAATCCCAAACGCCCGGAGCGGCCTTTCAGGGATTCCGATGTCGGCCTGCGGGTGGCGACATTCTGGCGAGGCTGGGACATTACCTTCAACTATCTCTATCAATACGACAACCTGCCGGTACTGCGGCAACGCCTTACCCTGACTGGAAGAGAACCGGCGGTGACGATCACCCCCGAATACGAACGCACCCATGTACTGGGGACCACCTTCAGCACAGCTGTGGGTGACTGGGTGATCCGCGGCGAGATGGGCTACTTTAGCCGTAAGTTCTTCATCGGCATGGACCCGACGCGTCACCACGGTGTGGTGAAAAGCCCGCATTTGCATTACGTGCTGGGGCTGGACTGGAATGGTCCGTCCAATCTCCTCTTCAGTGGCCAGTTGATTCAAAGCTGGATGCTGAAACACACCACACGAAGCACCCGCGACCGCCTGGACACCACTTTAACGCTATTGATGCGGCGTCTTTTCTTATACGACACCCTGACAGCCGAGGTCCTGATCATCGCGAATCTTAACCATGGCGATGGCATCGTGAGACCTAAACTCCGCTATCAGTGGCTTGACCACCTGGACATCTGGCTCGGCGCCGACCTGTTCTTCGGCGACCGTGACGGTGTATTTGGTCAGTTCGGCAACAACGACCGGGTTCTGGCCGGCTTCGAAAGTGCTTTTTAACCCACAACCCAAAGAGGCAAGTCATCATGTTCACACACAAACCATTTACTGACAAAGTCGTCATCATCACCGGTGCCTCCAGCGGTATCGGCCGCGCCACGGCCATTGAGTTCGCCAGGAGGGGTACCAGCGTCGTCCTGGTCGCCCGCTCTAGGAACAAACTGGAACAGGTCGCTAAAGAGCTCGAACCTTTGCAGGTCCCGGTGCGGGTGATTCCCACCGATGTCGCTTCCCGTGAACAGGTTGCCGCCATGGCTCAAGCCGTGGAAAAGGCGTTTGGCCGGATCGACATCCTGATCAATAACGCGGG
>JALSQY010000282.1 GCA_026985035.1 Methylothermaceae bacterium | reverse complement strand
CCTTGCGTTCGTCTTTGACGACACGTGGTTCATTCTCTTTGCTCATTCGCGCCCCACTGTTTGTATTGCACCGGCTGCAAGACTGGATTTTAGCCTCTCCAGAATCTGGTTGGTGAATTTACGGCTGAAACTTCCGCGGCCATCCACATCTGCAATGTAATAGGATGTTTCAAAAATTTCTCTGTTCCATTCATTGAGAATGACCCATTGCGAAACGTCGCTGCTTAATCCTGCGCGCTGGACTTCGGTGCGGGGAACCTCGATAGCAATCTGCACATTTGTGGGGGGCTTTGTTGTGATCGGCAGGTAGTAAATTCGATGCTGGCCGTTTTTTAAGGGGATAACCAAAGCAGTGCAGCAAGGGCGCTCCTTACGGCCCTCGGTTTCACCACGCGCATATTGCCAAGCCCAAAGATAAGGGTAGTGAAACACATCACCTGTTTCGGGGATGTCATTCATGGCTTAATTCCTGCTCGATCCCTGCCAGCATTTCCGCCCGAACATCATCGGGCACAGTGTCCAGTGTGAACACCTCCCGTCCATCGCGTCCTTTCACCAATGCCTCATAATGCTTGGCACTCATAAGCACATATTTCGGTTTGCGATATTTTGTGATAGAAACAGGGGCGTGCAGGGCATCTTCCAGCATATCCCCTGACCGGCGTGTCATATCTGTGGATTTGTAGTGTTTCATTGAACCTCTCGCTTTCCCCAGTAATATACAAAACATTTGATAGTTTTGCAAGTTCTGTTGCTGGTTATTTAAGAAAAAACGGCCCCCCGAAGGGGGCCAAGTTTGTCCTTCACCACAAAGGAATACGGGTTATTTCGGGGGCCACAGGTGGTTGCCTGCGGCGTCATAAACTGCCGTGATGTGCACATGCTCGATCACGGGGGTGATCGCCAGCGAGGTCAGGGCATAGACGATCCGCTGGATGGTCTCGTCGGGCAGGATGATCGGGGTGCCGTCTTTGACTTCGATGCGCCCGTGGGGGCTGAGGGTGTTGTCTCGCATGGTTTCCGGTCCTCGTCAGACCAGCCCGAGGCGGGTCTGGAAACGCTCAAGGGCGTTGATCGCCTCATCATCGGTTTGGGCTTCCGGCAGGCCGGGCACCAGCCAGGTCTCGCCATCATAGGCCAGCCGCGCCTTGGCGGACAGCTTTTGCTTCAGCTCGTCCTTTCGCCCCTCGCAAAGCGGGATTGCGCCATCAATGGCAGGGGCGCGGGAAAAGACAATCTCGCCGGATCGGTAACAGTGCAGATACATCGCAATTCCTTTCTTTGTTGTTTGTGCCACCGTGGGGGACATAACAGGGAGGGGAAAAGCCCGCGCCCACGGTGGCCAACAGGGCAGGGAGGTCAAGACCCGCCCTGTTATCCAGTTTTAAAGCATTTCCAGTTAATGTTGAATCGCTTTTCGCTGCCTCAAGCCTTTGGCTTGAACGCAAAAAGCGATACTCTTGCTTTAGGATAAACTGGAAACGCTATAGCCGAAATACTCCGGCACCCAAGCGTTAATTTTCGCCATTTGTTCTTTTGTGACGCCAAGGGCTTTCTGTGTTGCCCCGTCGCAGAACAGATCTTCCAGACGCGCGGCCTTATCGCCTTTTTTCAGGGCAGCAAAGGCTTTGGCCTTGGCATCATCGGGCGCAAGGTCCAGCAAGGTTTGATAGATGCTCTCAAGATGCGCACCGGAGACCCGCTTGAAGAAATTCTCCGCCGTAGGCGTCCAGACCGAACGGATGCTGGTGCCGGTGGTCTTGTCGATCAACGCGCCCAGCTTGTCGTCCTCGGCGGTCAGCAGAGCGGCAAGGTGGCGGGTCAGTTCCGCGTCACGGTGGGCCTTGCCTTTCTTCTGGAAGGCTTTGAACGCGCGGGCCAGATCGGCCCCCCAAGGGTCTTTGGGCTGGCTGGCCGGTGTGGTCAGACGTTCGTCCAGCACATAGCCGGTCTCGGTGGAGGGCAGGTTGGCCACATCATCGCAGCGCAAGCCGAACGCCATGCGATACCCCATGCCGCCCGATAGCTGGAAGGCCAGCAGGTCCAGCAGCAATTCGGGGTTTGCAAGGCTGGCGTTTTGCCGTGCGCCGCGCCCGATGCAAAACAGATCACTGGCCAGCTTTTGCGAATAGGGGGATTTCGGGGTGTCGTCTGTCTGGTGGCGCGAGGCTTGCAACACGCCTGCCTCGATCGCCGCCTTCTTGTCCTCGCGCCGCACCAGTCCGGCCTCAAGGCGCAATTGCCCGCTGTGATCCACATAGGCAAT
>JALSQY010000281.1 GCA_026985035.1 Methylothermaceae bacterium | reverse complement strand
GGCGTTCGGCGAAGGCGTCGTCCTCCAATGCGAAGGAGAGGGTAAAAATGCCCGGGTCCAGGTAAACTTCGAAAATGCCGGCGCCAAATGGCTAATGCTCGCCTATGCGGATTTGCAGGTTTTATAAGCCTCGCTTTTATATCGCAAAAACTTCCCCCGTTCGATTTCCTGTAACCGTTCACAGCCTTGCCAAGTGATTGTAAAGGGCTGACAATGTCGGCACGACGGATTTCAAGTGAGACCTGAACGGTCCCCCGCCCTTGCCGGAGACGGTGGAAGAATGCCATAGCAAGACCGGTCGCAGTTGCCGCAAATTGTTGAATAATTGTCCCAGGTTTTGGACCTTCCAGGATCATCCCGCCGTGCCGATGGCCAACAATGCCGCCGAAAGGGCGTTGCGCCCCTATGTCATCTGGCGCAAGAAGAGTTTTTTCAGCCAGTCCCACCGGGGTGATTGCTTCAGGCCCATGGTTCTGTCGGTGATCGAGACTTGCAAGCGCCTCAAGATCGGTGTCTATCAAACCCTAAGAACCATCTGTGCTCGGGGCATGGCCGATGGAAAGGTTACTTTTCGCCTCCCGATTCCAGAGTCTCAACCTTTGTCTGTACCACAGTCGGCCGGGTGACCGCGAGCAATTGCTTACCCGCGGTTCCCACAGATCCGGACGTGCCCAATCAAGGCATCCGGCTCCTCGGACTAAGGCGTCGCTGCGCATCGGTCGATTCCTTGAACCACGCGTGGTGGGGGAAGTGGATATCGTCGATATGTAACCGGTCAAACCAGCACGTACTTCAAATCATTTTTTGATCCCTTCATTCTGCTCCTGTCAACAATGAACGGTTACCAACGGGGACGCCTCACCTCCCGAAATTAGAGTTCTGGTGGCTTAAAAAAATGACAACTATTTTGACAAATACTGCTTGGACAGCCCGGACTTGCTTGATTTCCTTGAGCAAGGCACTGCTTTGATTTCACTGAATTTTATCATGGAAAGGATTTTGAAAAGGGGGGTAAGGAGAAGAAAACGGGACGGAGATGGCCCGTCCCGCCACGGTTACTTGAAGCGCAATTTGTCCTTGTTTTTGGCAATGGTGCCGGGGCCAACGCCTTTGACCCGTTTGGCCAAATCCCTGCCGTCCTTGAACGGGCCGTTGCTTTCCCGTTCCTTGACGATGGCGGCGGCGCGCGCCTTGCCCACGCCGCTCAATTCCTTGGCAATTGCCTTGGCGTCGGCTTGATTGATGTTGACTGCCGCGAGTGCGAACTGGCTGGCCAGCAGCAGGCAAAATCCGGTAAAAGCGTGGAAAAGCGGTTTTTTCATAACGATCTCCTTCCGGGTTGATAAAAAAGTCGCAGAAGGAAATCTAGTGCAATGTTTTTATTGCTACTGTGAAATCGGTCTCAGAATCAGAGTTGAATGGAAAGATAACGAACACATCGGCATGGATGAGTCAGGCGCCCTGCCCAAAGAAGGGTGTGGGGTGAATTTCCATGGCCTGGGTGATACAGTTACCAAAAAGGCCGGGTTGAAGGAATAAGGTGGATTATGACGGTTGCATTTAAATACCGCTTGTATGACCGGTTGCTGGCGTTGCCGGAGCATTTGACCGGCGAGATTCTGAATGGCCAGTTGCATACCCAGCCCCGCCCCCGGGGACCGCATGCATGGGCGGAATCTGTACTTGGTTCAGAGTTGATGGGGCCATTTGGACAAGGTCGCGGTGGGCCGGGTGGTTGGTGGATTCTGGTCGAGCCGGAGATTCATTTTGTTCGGGATACCGAAGTGGCCGTGCCGGATCTGGCCGGATGGCGGCGGGAACGGATGCCGGCCATCCCCCAGGGACATCGTTTTGAAGTGGCGCCGGACTGGATTTGTGAAATTCTGTCACCCGCGACCGAAAGCAAGGACCGGAGGATCAAAATGCCCCTTTATGCCCACTATGGGGTCGCTTATCTCTGGCTGATCGATCCGGACCGGCGTTTGCTGGAAGCTTACGTTCTGGAAGACGGGCAATGGCGTTTGCTGGGTGAATTCCGTGACCAGTCATCGGTGGCGGTAGCCCCGTTCGAGGCGGTTACCCTGGCTTTGGGGGATTTGTGGGTGTGATGCTTGAATATCAAGTTTCGAGTAGAGCGGTTGATGTTGATGGAACGGATTTGTCTTGGCCATCGGTGCTGGAGTTGTGCAATGGCTCTCGGAATCGAAATCGGGTTGGAAGAGACGGGTGGCATTAGGTAGGCAGGTGTGTCAGAAACCATTCAAGCAAGCGAATCAAGGCAATGATGGT
>JALSQY010000280.1 GCA_026985035.1 Methylothermaceae bacterium | reverse complement strand
CAATCGGAGTACTCCCTGGGGTGGAAGTCGATTGGGAGCGGTTTACGGACCTGTGGGGCGGCGGATGAGCCTGGTTTATTACCAACACAGTGTCACATCATCGGCATCTCCGGCGGTACCGTCGCCGTTCGCATCTTTTTCCACCCCTTTGACGCCGATGTGATCGTAGGTCAGATAGCCGCATTTGTCATTGGCCTGTTGCCCGCCTGCAGCCGGTGTCGCCCGGAGCGTAAAGCTGTTTGCCGTCAAAGTGGTGGCGCTGATGGTGTAATGGCCGTCCTTGGAATTGGTGTAGCCGGAAGCAAGTTTTGTATTGTCGGCATTGTCCACCAGCGGGCAATTGACATCGTTATAAGCGTTGTACTCGGTATAACACCGCTCCAGCAATTGTGCCCTCTCCAATAAAGTGGATTTGGCATCCGTCCGCCGGGTCTTGCGCATCTGCTCCACGTAGCTGGGATAGGCGATGGCCGCCAGGATCCCAGCGATGGCCACGGCGATCATGAGTTCGATGAGGGTGAAGCCTTGGGTTTCAGTCGCTGTCCTGGTCGCTGTTTTCATTGTTGTCTTCCGAGGGTTGTTGATTATTGGAATCGCTGGTTTGTTCCGATGCTGAGTCGGCCTCAGCGCCAGGGGGTGAGGCCAAGATCATTGCGCCTGTGGTAAAACTCGAGAGCAGTATTAAGAAAAATAGCAATGATTTCAGTAGCGTTTGCATGGAGAATATTCCTCTCAATCTGTTAGTTACCAAAGATCTGGCGCCAGGAGAGCCGGCCGTTTCTGCCTTTGGGTTTGCTTTCCAGCAGGGTACCCAGGGCGCCGGTGCTCTGGCTGATGATTTTGACTTCTGAGGTTTTGTCCTTGTCGATGACTGCGGGAGTGGTGGGGATGCCATCCAGCCTTTTGCCCGAAGGCGGAACATCGATATCAGGCGTTGAATTGTCATTATCATCATCGAAGGCGATTTTGTCATTGTTATCGATTTTATTATCGCCGGTGATATCGAAGGGCGGTTCGGACAGACGGCTGCCGTTGAGATAATCCAGCTCCATGATCCAGCCATACCCGCCGGCGGCGCAGGGGTCTGAGGCATCGGGAATGAGGGTGACGAATACCGAGCGTTGATTGCGGGCAATGGGGTTGTAGGCCACCCGTTCACCGGAAGTGGGCAGATCCATGTACCAGCCACGCTTACCGTTGGCATAGTCTACTTCGTTATTGCTGGTGATGCGGTAATCGGTGCCTGAGATGGTTTTCACGGTCCGGACGGTTTGTTGCACCAATTGGCTGCGGCCGGAAAAGGCGGAGACACTGCCGCCGCTTTGATTATCCCAAATGCCATAGAGGGTTTGAGGTTTGGTATTGGTCAGGTCGGACTGTTCCAGGTATTTACCGGTGCCGAAGCTGACCATGTAGCCACCATCGGGATGAGGCACCACAATGGGGGCAGTGGTGATGGGTTGGCGTTTATTGTTAGCATCTTCGGCAGTATAGAGTCGCCTCTTTTTCCACTGGGTTGGATCGGCATCGGTGAGATCGAATTTCCATAAGTTGCCTTTGAGATCGCCGGCGTAGGCTAGATCGATATCGCCATCGCCGTCGGTGTCGATGGGCAGGGGGGTGGCTAGTCCGTTGGGGCTGGAAACGGTGCCGGAATTGGTATCAATTTTGATGTAATCTCCGGAACCCCAGCTGCCATCGGCGCCATCTTCCAGAAACAGGATAAACAGGTAGGCTTTGCCAGTGGTCGAGGCGTGGCCGTCGGCTTCGGTATTGTTATACCCATTGCCGACAATCAGCGCCCATTTGCCGTTGTTCATCTTGGCGATCTGGGCGGACTGGTAGGTGAGGAAATTGAGTGGTGGTTGGTTATAGGTGTAGCCCAGGTCTGGGTCGTCTTCGTCGGTAAACTCCCACAGTACCAGCTCGGCGGCGTTGGCCTGGGAGAAATTGGCGGGATTGCTGATATCCAGGGCATAGTAACCCTGGCCGCCGCCATTAAGGCCGCCGGCCAGCACCGTTTTCCAACCACTACCGATTTCAGCATCGGCCACCATCGGCGAACCGTCGACAAAATAACGATGCGGAAGGGGCGGGGTCAGGGAGGTATTCCCATAGTTAGGATCGGTCAAAGCGCTCAGGTTCTTGTACACCGGTCCCGGGACATAAGCGATTTTTTCTTCCCCGGTGGCGGCGTCGAAGCCATGGAGCATCCCGTCGTTGGCGCCGACGTAGATGATGGGATCGCGGTTGAGAAGGGTATTGGCGAAAGCATTGTAACTGCTGTCGAT
>JALSQY010000279.1 GCA_026985035.1 Methylothermaceae bacterium | reverse complement strand
CTCGCCGAACGTGTGGAAGCCTTTGTCAGCCGTTTCGGACGCTTGCAGGACACGTTAGGCGACAAACTCCTGCTCCGTTATCTGCAAGCCGTGGGCGAACGCCCCGCGCCCTTCATCGACAATTTGCTCAAAGCCGAACGCCTGGGCCTGATTCCCGATGCCGAGCGTTGGCTGGATTTGCGCAGGCTACGCAACCGCTATGGTGCATGAATACATCGAAGACCCGGAGATTCTCGCCCAAGCATTACAGGAAGGCCACCGGGCCGTGGACGAGTGGGCTCAGGTTGCCAAAAATCTGGTCGACGCGGTTCGGATGAGGGGGGTATAAAAGCCAAACCATGAATGCAGCATCGAATCACCCCCTCTGGATCACCGATCCAGTGTTCCCCGCATGAAGGCCAACGCCCCCATCGCCTTGACCAGGGCGGCAGCCACCGCAAACGGCAGGCGCTCTAACCAGGATTCCAGCCATGGCGCCATCCGTTCCACCGCCATTCCCCCCAGCCAAGCGGCCGGTGCCAGCCAAGGCCTCAAGGAAACGTCCAAAGCCGCATAACCCAGATCTCGGTACGCCTGGTGGTAACGGCTGCGGAAACGGAGCGAGGTAGAACGACCGCTCGCCGCCATCTTCCTGACCACTGCCGACAACGTTAACTCATCCTCATGATACACTCCAGCGTCCGGGGTATAAGCGTGCCGTGCGCCCGCCGCCTCCAGACGCAACAGCAAATCCCGGTCCTCGAAACCGTAACCCCGGTAGCCCTCATCGAAGCCACCCACTCTCAGAAACCAATGCCGTTTCACCATCAGGTTGGCGGAGGTCATGGCGAATACCATGCCGGCGTCAAACTGACGCGCCCGCCGCGCCATCGCCCGACGTTGGTAACGATGCCAAAATCCATTTCCCCGAGACAATACCGGCCCAAGGCTGACATCAGCGCCCTGCTCCAGGGTATCCACATGCCTGGACAGGAAGTCGTCGGTCGCTGGTAGGCAATCGCTGTCCAGAAACAACAGCCGTTTCCCCCTGGCCGCCGCGGCACCGGTATTACGAGCGGCAGAGCGCCCCCGATTGCTCGGATGACGAAGCAAGACCAATCGAGGGCTGTCCAATGCCCGTAACCGCTCGTACTCTTCCGGCTTGGAACCGTCATCGACGAGTACGAGTTCCAGATCCGTTCCCGTTTTTTCGCACAGACCATCCAGTTGGCATACCAGTTTCGAGGCTGCCGGTGCGGCGTTGAAGACGGGGATGACGATGGTGATCATCCGGCGCCCTCTAAGCTGGCAAACAATGCAAGATATCGCTCCACCACCCGATCGAGATCGAACTCCCTTTCCGCCAATTTCCTGGCGCGCCGCCCCATTTCTTGAAGCCGCTCTCGTGGCAAAGCCATAGCTTCCGCCATCGCCCGAGCTAATGCCTTAGCATCGCCGCGAGGTACGACCCACCCCATCTCCGGACTCACATAAGTATCCAAACCCCCACAGTCGCTCAATATCGGTACAAGTCCCCGTTCCATCGCCTCGATGCCTGCATTAGACAATCCCTCCCAACGGGAGGCAAGAACGAACACATCAGCCTGTTCCAATCGTTCCTTAACTTCACTCTGATTCAGATTACCGGTCCATTCGATCCGATCACTGATTCCCAAACGCCGGGCTTGTTCCCGAAGTCTGGTTTCTTCAGGGCCTGCACCGACGACCACCACCTGCCCTGGAGCAAGACGGTCTTTCAATAAGGCTACTGCTTCAAGCAAAAGGTCCAGACCTTTTTGGGGAATCAGTCGCGCTACAGTAATGAATCTGATAGTATCTGTCATGGGCCTTTCGTTCAGAGGGTGGATAGGGATACCATTCGAAATATAGCTAAAATTGTTCCCAACGAAACCGGCTTCTAGCAACTCTGAATACATTTGAGGGGAAATTAGGTTGATCGTATCGCACTGAGCGTCCAGTAACCGAATCAACCATCGGTTACCAGGAATGGACTTCAAATAACAAACATCACCTCCTTCACCCGTTGATGCTGGAACCCCAACCAAAGAGTTTCTTACCAAGCCAAGATACTTCAATAATCCCACAGCTATTGCCGCATCCCCCAAAAAACGTGTATAAACGACATCGGCCCAGCGACGATAACGTAATAGCAGAAATGCTAGAGATAGAGCATAACTGCCTCCCCGTACCCATCGCCCCCAACGGGTAACGGTGACGATCCTATGCACCGTCACCTCATGGCGCCCGATTCTAACCGGACCTTTGCCCATGCTTCGCCCAAGGCAAATCACCTCATGTCCCCGATCCAGCCA
>JALSQY010000278.1 GCA_026985035.1 Methylothermaceae bacterium | reverse complement strand
GAAAAGTTTTGCAGTTTGGCTTAACCCGGATATTTCATCAGCATCCCGGATGATGGCGCAGGACAGGCGCGTTTGGGCGCCGGATTGGACCGAAAGCCATAGCGATGGCTATGGCTTGAGGGAAATTCAAGCCCAGGCGCGCCTGGACCAGCCAGGGCCGGGATAGGATTGGGGCCGGGGACAAAATGGCTTTTGCCTTTTGTCATGAATCACTGCGATTTATGTTTATACATCTGTTACTTATCCAGAGGCCCAGAGCCGGCTGGTGAAATATCCGGGTTAAGTTTTCCTTTTTTGAATGGGCCGAGTTGCATGCGCCGCAATTCGTTCGTGGCCAATTTCTGGAAATGGGCATTCCGGTATGCAATCAAGAACATCAAGGCAAAATAGCCATAAGGCAGATGTGGTCCCACCGGCAAATGCTTTAATTGATGGTAAGGCACGTGCGGTTGGCAATGATGGTGGGCGTGGCGCGCCAGATTGAGCAGCATGAAGTGGGAACACCAGGCGCGGGTATGCCAGGCGTCGTAGGGACCGGGCTTGTTTCCTGAGCGGCACAACCCCCAATGCTGAATATAATTGACCGCTTCCAGATTACGGATGGCCATCCACGCCTGCACCCCGAATGCCAACAGGGCAGCTGCGCCAAAAAAGCTGACAATGCCCATTAACAGTAGCAGTTCCATTAAGCATCCCTGAAATACCCGGTGATGAAGATATTTGGTGCTAAAGGCTGTCTCTACTCCCAGTCTTTGATTTTCCAGCAACCACGCGCTTTTGAATTGACCGAACAAAGTGCGCCGCCAAAATGTACGGTAGCTTTCGCCAAAACGGGCGGTGGCGGAATCTTCCGGCCGGCCCACGCGCCAATGATGGCCGCGGAGGTGTTCGGTGTAGAAGTGCTCGTAACAGCACAATACCAACAGCAAACGCCCCAGTTGCCGCCACCAGGGGCGTTTTCGATGAATCATTTCATGGGCCACGAGTATGCCTGAGAGAGTAGCATTACTGCCCAGGAGAAACTTGACCGCCAATAATTCAGCCAGCGTGTCAGCCAAGGATAAAGGCGAATTCCATTGCCATTGCTGGGCCAGGAAAAGCAGCAGAATGGTATTGGAGACGAAGAAAAAAGCAAGTGCCATCAGCAACAGTGAAAACCCGTGACTGTCCGGGATGGTTATGTTTTTATCCGTTGTTTCAATATTGAGGAAATCCAGCAAAACCGGTAAGCCCATCGGGGTTATCCATAACAGACTTTGCCACCACGGGTGAGGACCTGTGAGGAGAAAAGCCGACGACCAGCCAGGCGCCCAGAAAGAGGCAAGGAAGCCGGCCTGGGAATGCCACAGGCGGCAGAGGTTTTGCTTTGAAGGCGTTTTTACCATTGCTCTGGAAGCAGCACTGCGACATTTGGCCTTTCAATGGTAATCGCAGGCTCTCTCCTGTAGAGTCGATTGGGGCGATAGTCCAGCCGGATTCCTATAAAGCTGCTCTTTTTTTCAGCCGGAACAAAGCCGAGATGTCTTCTTCTCCAAAGCCTTCGTCCATCAAGCGTTGGTAATCTTCCAGGGTCTGCGAGGCCAACGGCAGTGATAATCCGGCCTGTTCGGCCATGTGTTGGCAGATCTTTAGATCTTTGTGGTGCAAGGCCAGCTTGAAGCCCGGATCAAAACGGTGGCGAATCATGGTTGGCCCGCGTTTTTCCAGAAACCAATTCCCGGCAGCGCCACCGGAAACGGCATCAATCACCTTGTCCATATCGAGTCCCAAGGTCATGCCAAAGGCCAGTGCCTCGGTCACGGCTTGATTAATCCCCGCGCACAGAATTTGGTTGACGGCTTTGGTAGCCTGGCCGCTGCCGATATCGCCCATGTGCTCGATTCGCTTGCCAATGGCCTTGAGGGCTGGCATGGCTTTATCCAGCGCCTGCCTGGGACCGCCGACCATCACCGACAGAGTGCCCGCCTGGGCCCCTTCCACGCCGCCGGAAACCGGCGCATCCAGGAAGTCAGCTGCCTTGGCGCGGACTTTTTCCGCAGCCTTGCGGGCTGTTTCCATACTCACGGTGGAATGATCGATGACCACGGTGCCGGGCTGAATCCCCGGCAGCAATTTATCAATGACTTCCAGTACGTCTCCGTCCCGGGAGACACAAATGGCAATGACATGGCATTTCTTGGCCAAGACTTGCGGAGTGTCGGCAGCGATGACATTGAGTTCCGCCGCCAGGTTTCTGGCTTTGCGCCCGGTTCTATTCCATACGCTTGTCAGTAGATGCCGTTTGGCGAGATTCCTTGCCATTGGCGCGCCCA
>JALSQY010000277.1 GCA_026985035.1 Methylothermaceae bacterium | reverse complement strand
AGGGGAAAAACGGTCAAATCCGGCTGCCACAGGTGTATGGGTCGTAAACAGGTTTCCGGCGCGGGTAACGGTCAAAGCCAGATCAAAGTCCACTTGGTGGCTGACCATATAACTACGCGCCCGCTCCAGCACGGCAAAAGCAGCGTGGCCTTCGTTGAGATGGCAAATGGTTGGATTTTCTCCCAATTTTTCCAGCAATTGCCAGCCGACAATCCCCAGCAGCATTTCTTGCTGCAAACGCAGTTCGGTGCCGCCGCCATAAAGACGGTCGGTGATGCAACGGTCCGCTGGCGGGTTGGCGGGATCATTCAGATCCAATAAATACAGCCATGCTCTTCCCACCTGGGCTTGCCAGACCCTGACCCACAGATCGAAGCCGTTGAAGCGGTAGCGCATCCGCAGGATTTGACCGTCATCGGTTCGTACCGGAGTGACCGGCAGTTCCCAGGGATTATTGTTGGGATAAACGGCGACCTGCTGGCCTTGCTCATCGAGAATCTGGCGGAAATAGCCTTCTTGATAAAGCAATCCGACACCGATCACAGGTATGCCCAGGTCGCTACAGGTTTTGAGAAAATCGCCGGACAATATTCCCAGCCCGCCGGAATAGAGGGGGAGCGCTTCGGTCAGGCCGTATTCCATACTGAAATAGGCAATGGTTTCAAAAGGTGTGTCTTTTTTGTATTCCTGGAACCAGGTGGCTTTTTCCAAATATGCCCGGCGTTCTTCAGCCAATTCCTGGAGTTTTCGACAAAATCTCGTGTCCTTTGCCAGCATTTCCAAACGGGCGGGGGAAACACTCTGCAAAATAAGCCAGGGGTTGCCAGTGCGCCGCCACAGTTCTGGGTCCAAGGTTTCCCACAGCACATCACTGACATGACTCCAGGACCAGCGCAGATCCAAGGCCAAAGGGATGAGCTCAGTCAATGGCTCGGGCAGGGAATGAAAGTTAAGGTAATGAGTGTGCAATTGATTACTCCGCGCTAAGGGGATAAGCTTCTATTTCATTATGCAAGAAAAGCCGCAAAAATAGTCGTAATTTTTTATTCGTTGCGGCGAAGTTGATTTTCTGCCCTCTCCCCTTGAGGGGAGAGGGGACTATCGGCCATGTGGCCGATCAATCCGGCTTTCAGCCGTACTTCGAAGCCATCGGCTTTGGCCGATGGTCGTTCATAGACTTGCTGTTTAGGAGCCGCTCCTTGGAGATAGATACAGCGGAATCACTCGATGCTGTTGCTGCTGTGGTTGACAAGGCCGTTTCCCAACATGGCACTCGGCCACAACACCTTTTGGCAGTGCTGCGCCAGATTCAGAAGGACTGTCATTATCTGCCAAAGCAGGCCCTCCAGTCGGTTGCCAGGCGATTTTCCCTGCCTCTGGCGCGGGTGGTAGGGGTAGCGGAATTTTATGGTTTCTTGCACACTCAGCCTCGCGGTGAGTATGACATCTACTTCAGTGATTGTGTCATCGACGTTTTCCACGACTCTGAAGCCTTGATGCAGCGCCTCTGTCACCGCTTGCGCCTCCAGCCAGGTGCGGTGCGCGGTGATCGCCGGGTGTCCATCGATACCACTTCCTGCACCGGCCTATGCGATCAAGGTCCGGCGCTGTTGGTCAACGGTTGGCCTGTTCCCCGGTTGACGCCAACTTTGATGGATGCCATGGCCGATCACATCGAACGGCGTGTGCCGGTCACCCAATGGCCCGCCGAGTGGTTCCTCATTGAGGATCACCTTTGCCGCCATGATTTGCTTTTGAATACCCCCTGGCGCCCCGGGACAGGACTCAAAAATGCCTTGCGTCAAGGGGTTGGCTGGTTATTGGAACAACTGACGGCCTCTGGCTTGCGCGGCCGTGGCGGGGCGGGTTTTCCAACCGCGCGCAAATGGCAATTCTGCCGGGAAACCCCTGGTGATCATTACGTGGTTTGCAATGCCGACGAAGGCGAGCCAGGCACATTCAAGGACCGGGAGTTGCTCAAACACTACGCCGATCAAGTCTTCGAGGGAATGACCCTGGCCGCTTTCGTGACCGGTGCCCGGTTGGGTTTTCTGTATCTCCGAGGTGAGTACGAATGCCTGTTACGGCCGTTGCAGGCGGCCTTGCGCCAACGCCGCTGCCTTGGCCTGCTGGGGCGAAACCTCTGTGGTCTGATGGATTTCCATTTCGATATCGAGATTGTGGTCGGCGCCGGGGCCTATATTTGCGGGGAGGAATCGGCTTTGCTGAATTCTATCGAAGGCCTGCGCCCCCATCCCCGCAACCGGCCGCCGTATCCTGTCACATGCGGACTGTGGAACCAGCCTACGGTGGTCAACAACGTGGAGAGCTTCGCCGCCGCCAGTCTCATTGCTGTTCACGGCGGGGAATGGTTCGCCAAGGTGGGGACAGAGAAATCCAAAGGCACAAAGCTGCTGTCCATTAGCGGTGACTGTGCCCGCCCTGGGATCTACGAAGTGCCCTTTGGCATTACCGTGGCGGAGGTGCTGGGGTTGTGTGGCTCGGGTGAAACCCTGGGGGTGCAGGTGGGTGGTCCCGCCGGTACATTTGTGGCGCCTTCCGACTACCAGCGCCGCATTGCTTATGAGGATTTGGGGACCGGCGGTTCCTTCATGGTGTTTGGCAGTCATCGGGATATCATAGACATTGCCACCCGTTTCGCCCAATTTTTCGCCCATGAATCCTGCGGTTTTTGTACGCCTTGCCGGGTGGGAACCTCGCTGCAATTGCGGCTAATGGAAAAAATCCGCCGTGGCTGGGCGACTGCGGGAGATATTCAGGAACTAGAGAGTCTGAAACAATTATTGGAGGCCAGTCATTGCGGATTGGGCCATACTGCCCACAATCCGGTGCAACATACACTGGCGCATTATCCCGGCCATTATCAGGCCCGGCTCAGGGATCTGGACTTTTCTCCAGGATTTGACCTAGATAATGAACTGGAAACCGCACGCCAGCTGACCGGGCGGTTTGGCGATCACCTCAGGCAGGTTTAGGTAATGCCAACAATATCTTTCGACGGTCAGGAAATTACTTTCGAACCGGGCCAGACTATCATCGAGGCGGCAATGGCCTCGGATTTATATATTCCCCATCTGTGCTGGCATCCGGATTTTCCGCCCCACGGCAGTTGCAAGCTTTGCAGTGTCAAGGTCAACGGCCGGATCTGTTCTGCTTGCACCTTCCCCGCTGCCGAGGGTCAAGAAGTGGTATCCAGTTCGGAAGAAGTGCGCCAACTCCGCTTGCGTTTGACCCAGATGTTATTTGTAGAGGGTAATCATTTCTGCCCTTCTTGCGAAAAGAGCGGTCAGTGTGAACTGCAGGCGATGGGTTATTACCTGGGCATGACCGACAATCACTATCCCCACTTTTTTCCTGTTCGGGACATCGATGCTTCTCACCCTCACGTACTTCTCGACCGTGACCGCTGCATCTTCTGCGAGTTGTGCGTGCGCGCCAGCCGCGCCGACGGCAAGAATGTATTTGAACTGGCCGGGCGCGGCATTCATACCCGCTTGGTAGTCGATTCCCCCAGCGGCAAATTGGGTGACAGTAACCTGGACGTGAATGATCGCGCTGCCCACATCTGCCCGGTGGGAGCGATTGTAGTCAAGGAAACTGCTTTTCGGATTCCGATCGGTCAGCGTAAGTACGACCGCAGGACCATTGCGGAAGTCAGTGTGGCGGAGGAAGCACCGTTGCTGAGGAAGCGATATGAGCAAAAAGAAGATTAGAATCGCGACCACTTCCCTGGCCGGTTGCTTCGGTTGTCACATGTCCTTCATGGATATTGACGAGCGCTTGCTCGATCTGGCTGAGATTGCCGATTTCGACCGTTCCCCTTTGAGTGATATCAAACACTGTGAGCAATGTGACATAGGAATCGTCGAGGGGGGAGTGTGTAATGCCGAAAATGTCGAAGTGCTGCGGGAATTCCGCAACCACTGCAAGATTTTGGTGGCTATCGGTGCTTGCGCTATCAACGGCGGCATTCCGGCGTTGCGCAATCGCTGCGATCTGGGGGATTGCCTGGAGGAGGCTTTCCTGACCGGCATCGGCGTTACTGACCCCAAAGTCCCGGGCGATCCGGAACTGCCCTTGCTGCTCGACAAGGTCCACCCGGTCCACGAAGTGGTCAAGATAGATTATTCCCTTCCCGGCTGCCCACCATCGGCGGATACCATTTGGGCGGCTTTGACAGCGCTGATCGAAGGGAATGCACCACAACTGCCATACGAGTTGATCCATTATGACTGAGCAAAAATACCGCCACCTGGAAACCGCCGAACATCCCGAAACCCTGCGCCGTGTCGCCATCGATCCGGTTACTCGGGTTGAAGGGCACGGCAAGGTGACGTTGCTCCTTGATGAAGACAATCGGGTGTGCCAGGCGCGGTTGCATATTGTCGAGTTCCGGGGATTTGAGAAGTTTATCCAGGGCCGGCCTTACTGGGAAGTGCCGGTGCTGGTCCAGCGTTTGTGCGGCATCTGCCCGGTCAGTCATCTACTCGCCGGCGCCAAGGCGATAGACCGAATCGTGGGGGTGGACGAGATTCCTCCGAGCGCGGAAAAATTGCGGCGTTTGCTTCATTATGGCCAGGTACTGCAGTCCCATGCTCTGCATTTCTTCCATCTGGCATCGCCAGATTTGCTGTTTGGATTTGATAGTGAAGCGGAGAAACGCAACATCCTCGAACTGCTGCGCACAGACCGCTTCTGCGATATTGCCCTGGAAGGCATCAAGCTGCGTAAGTTTGGGCAGGAAGTGATTCGAGCAGTGATTGGGAAACGTATTCACGGGGTGGGACCGCTTCCCGGTGGCATGAACAAACATCTTTCCGCGGAAGATCGGGCCTGTCTGGAACCTCAGATAGATGAAGTGATACGCTGGTCACAAAATGGCTTGGCGTTGATTCGTAACATTTATCTGGCCAATGCTGACTATCATCGGCGTTTCGCTGTGATTCGCTCTCATTTCATGGCGCTTGTGACCAACCGGGGAAGCCACGAACTCTACGACGGCAAGCTCCGGGTCAAGGGGGATGATGGCCGCATCCTGTACGACCAGCTCAACGATCAGACTTATACCGATCACATTCATGAGCAAGTCAAAACCTGGAGCTACATGAAATTTCCCTACCTGGCCGCCCTTGGGCCAGAAGAGGGCTGGTACCGGGTTGGGCCACTGGCCCGGATCAATACCTGTGATTTCATCGATTCCCCACTGGCCGAAAAAGCGCGTCAGGAATTTTTACAACTGGATCGGGGGTTGCCGGTGCAGGCATCGTTGGCTTACCACTGGGCCCGGATGATAGAAATTCTTCACTGCGCCGAGAAAATCCGGGAACTGCTGGCCGACGCCGATCTCTATGGGGGTGAATTGGAAGCCAAAGGCGAGAAGCGCCATGAAGGTGTCGGCATCATTGAAGCGCCGCGGGGTGTGTTGATCCATCATTACTGTATCGACGAAGATGGGTTGGTGACCAAGGCTAACCTGATTGTCTCCACTACCCACAACAATACCGCCATGAACGAATCCATCCGTCAGGTGGCGGACGAGTACCTGGACGGCCAGGTACTGACCGAGCCGCTCCTTAACCGTATCGAGATTGCCATTCGCGCCTACGACCCTTGCCTTTCATGCGCCACCCATGCCATCGGTAAGATGCCGTTACAGGTGGAATTGGTGGATGCGGCGGGGGCAACCAGGCAATGTCTCATCCGCCATGCCGACGGCCAGGTAGTGTTCCAATGAGGACTTTGGTGCTGGGTTATGGCAATCCTGGCCGTGGCGATGATGGTCTGGGACCTGTGCTGATAGAAAGGCTTGCAGAAAGGGTCGAAGATAGTGTGACTCTGTTGACCGCCATCCAGCTCCAGCCGGAACACATCTTCGATTTGCAAGGCCACGACCGTATCCTGTTGGTGGATGCCGGACTGGAGACGCCGGCTCCTTTCCACTGGGAACGCTTGCAACCCCGCCGCGATGCCAGTGCTTTTTCCCATGCGCTCAGTCCGTGGGCATTGCTGGCCATCCATGTCAAAATCCTGAATGTCTCTTCTCCAGCCGCCTTTCTGCTCACCATCCGTGGCGAATGCTTCGAGCTGGGGGAATCCTTGTCACCGCTGGCCCAAACTTACCTGCAACAGGCCTTGGATTTTGTTATTACCTGGCTTGCCGATGTACGGGCTGTTGCCGGCTGACCACCTGTGCCATTCAGGCATGTGCGAAAGACATGTTTGATTGCCGGTTGATAAAACCAAATTCGAGGAAAGACCATGTCAGGTGAGACAACGAAAATCATTTGGACCAAAGTGGATGAAGCGCCGGCCCTGGCGACTTATTCTTTGCTGCCAATTGTTCAGAGGTTTGTATCGGCTGGAGGGGTGATTTTGGATACCCGGGATATTTCTCTCGCCGGACGGATTTTGGCCAAATTTCCCGAGAGACTGACAGAAGGGCAGCGGATCAGGGATGATCTGGCGGCATTGGGAGAGCTGGTGACAAGGCCGGAAGCGAATATCATCAAGCTTCCTTGTATCAGCGCTTCTGTCGTTCAACTCAAGGCGGCTATCAAAGAGTTGCAGGAAAAAGGATACGATTTGCCGGATTATCCAGAAACACCATCTGCTCAACAAGAGAAGGATGTCCGGGTCCGTTATGACCAAGTCAAGGGAAGTGCCGTCAATCCCGTGCTCAGGCAAGGCAATTCCGACAGGCGCATACCGCTGTCGGTAAAAGAATATGCCAGAAAGCATCCCCATCCGATGGGCCCATGGACAGCCGATAACAAAGCCCATGTGGCCAGCATGGCGACAGGGGACTTCAGGCACAATGAAATTTCCATCACTATCGGGCCGCAAGAGGCAGGCCTTTGCCGGATCGAGATGCACGCCAATGATGGTACAGTCAAGGTGTTGAAAGATCAGATACCTTTGCAGGAGGGGGAGGTGGTTGATGGCGCCCGGATGAGCCGGGAAGCCCTGCGATCTTTCATTGCCGGGCAGATAGAAGACGCCAAGGCACAGGATGTGCTTTTCAGCGTTCATCTCAAGGCCACCATGATGAAAGTAAGCGATCCCATCATTTTTGGTCATGTGGTGTCGGTTTTTTTTGAGGACGTATTCAAGAAGCACGCCCAGACCTTCAAGGAACTGGGGGTGAATCCCAACAACGGTCTGGCCGAATTGTATGCCAAGCTTGCCCGGCTGCCAGTGGAGAAAAGGGCCGACATTGAAGCCGATATCCAAGCCGTCTATGCTCGGCGCCCCAAGCTGGCGATGGTGGATTCCGACCGGGGGATCACCAATTTGCATGTTCCCAGCGATGTGATTATCGATGCTTCCATGCCCCGGATGATCCGCGAGTCTGGCACCATGTGGGGACCGGATGGCAAACAGCACCCCGCCAAGGCGGTGATTCCCGATTCCAGTTACGCCGGGGTTTATCAAGCGGTCATCGATCACTGCAAACAGCACGGTGCCTTTGACCCCGTCACCATGGGAACGGTACCCAATGTCGGCTTGATGGCGCAAAAGGCCGAGGAATACGGTTCCCACGACAAGACTTTCGAGATCCAGGGCAAGGGTATCGTGAAAGTGGTTTCCGCAGCAGGCGGTGTGTTGCTGGCAATGCCCGTGGAGGAGGGTGACATTTTCAGAATGTGTCAGACCAAGGATCTGGCTATCCGGGACTGGGTAAAACTGGCGGTGAACCGGGCCAGGGCAACCGGTTGGCCAACGGTATTTTGGCTGGACCCTGACCGTCCCCATGACGCGGAACTCCTCAAAAAAGTCCGGACCTATCTCCAAAATCACGATACTGCCGGGCTGGAAATCAAGATTATGACGCTGGTCGAGGCGACGAAATATACCTGTGAGCGGCTGTCCCGGGGGGAGAATACCATTTCGGTCACGGGTAATGTGCTCAGAGATTACCTCACCGACCTTTTCCCCATCCTGGAAGTTGGCACCAGCGCCAAGATGCTCTCCATTGTGCCTTTGATGAATGGGGGTGGGTTGTTTGAAACCGGCGCGGGGGGATCGGCTCCCAAGCATGTCCGGCAATTTCTGGAAGAAGGCCACCTGCGCTGGGATTCTCTGGGAGAATATCTGGCACTGTCGGCTTCCCTGGCACATTTGGCAGAAAAATATAACAACCCCCAGGCGGGGGTCCTGGCAGACACGCTCGACAGGGCCAATGGCAAGTATCTGGAAAACAACAAATCCCCGGGCAGAAAAGTGGGGGAGCTGGATACCCGTGGCAGCCATTTTTATCTTGCCCTGTATTGGGCCCAGGAACTGGCCGGGCAACAAGAACTGGCGGAACTGCGGACGAAGTTTACCCCGGTTTCCCAGTCGCTTATGGAGAAGGAGGAAAAAATCGTGACAGAGCTCAACGCCGCCCAGGGCAAGCCCCAAAATATCGGCGGTTACTACCAACCGGACGACGAGTTGGCTGGCCAGGCGATGCGTCCCAGCCAGACGTTCAACCGGATAATTGATTCGCTTGGCTTGGGCTGATTATTCGGTTTCATCTGCAGGCGTATTATCGTCAGCCCCCGCCTCTTCCCGCAAGGCCGGGGGCAGGGTCTTTTTGACTTTGATTCCCAGAGCCACGAATTGCTCTGCTTGGCGAATCAGGTTGCCGCGGCCATCGGTCAGTTTGCCGCGGGCCAGGCGGTAGGTGTTGTGAACGCTGTCGATTTGCTGGCCGATCTTCTCGAAGTCTTCCAGAAACCCCCGGAGTTTGTCATAGAGCCGGCCAGCGCGTTCGGCGATTTTGCGGGTATTTTCATTTTGCCGCTCAAAGCGCCACATATTCTCGATCGTGCGCAGGGTTGCCAGCAGTGTGGTGGGAGTAACGACGATGATTTTGCGTTCAAAGGCCCAGGAAAAAAGCTGAGGATCTTCCTGGAAGGCAGTGGTGAAGGCCGGTTCTATGGGCATGAACATCAGCACGAAATCCAGGGAATTGATGCCCTGGAGGTGCTCGTAGTTTTTGCCGCTTAATGTGGTGATGTGATTGCGAATGGCTTGCAGGTGCATTTTGAGCGCGGCTTTGGCTTCAAATTCATCTTGGGCGGCAATATAGTCTTGATATGCGTTGAGGGAAACCTTCGAGTCGATGATAATGTCCTTGCCTTCCGGCAAATGAATGATCACATCCGGTTGCAGGCGCTTGCCTTCGTCATTCCGGAAACTGCCTTGGACTTCATATTCTTGGCCTTTGCGCAGCCCGGAACGCTCCAACACGGTTTCCAGCACGATTTCTCCCCAGGTGCCTTGAGCCTTTTTATCTCCTTTCAGGGCCAGGGTCAGATTACGGGCTTCCTCGTTGAGGCGCTGGTTCATTTCCTGCAGTTGGCGCAGTTGTTCCTGAAGCGAACCACGACCGCGCTGTTCTTCGGTATGGATTTCGTCAATCCGCTTGCGGAAGTCTTGCAGTTGGGTTCGAACCGGGGATAACAGTTCATCCAGCCCCTTGCGGTTCTGTTCGCTGAATTGGCGGCCTTTTTCTTCAAAGATCCGGTGGGCCAGATTTTCAAATTCGGTTTTCAAATGGGCGCGGGCTTTATCCAGTTCGGCGAGTTTTTCCTCGTTGTGGCGCTGTTGTTCCGCCTGGCGGGTTTTTATTTCCGCCAGCTGCGCGTTGAGATCATGACGCTGTTGCTCCAGGGTTTCTATGCGCTGTTCGCGTTTGCCCAGTTCCTGTTGCTGTTCCTGGAGCTTTCGCCCCCGCTCCTGGAGCTGGGCTTCCAGGCGGCTGAGAGTGATTTCTGTTTGTCCCAGCTGACGTTTCAAGCTGCTGTTTTCTTGCTTCAGCTGGGCAAGCGAGTCATGCAGATCCTGGTTGTCGTCGGTGACTTGTGCCAGGCGTTGCTGCAGCAGCGCCAGTTCCTTGTCGTGGCCGGCCTGTGCCAAGGCCAGTTGTTGCCGGGCGTGGCGCTTGTGGAATAGGAATGCCACCAGCCCGCCCAGAAGCAAGCCAGCAGCCAGGGCGATCAAAACCCACCACTGGGGGTCAAGCGTCATTGGCATGGGGCGTCGTTTCGGGCAAAATGATTTCCAGCCGGTTGGTGCCGCCAGGATGGCCGCGGGACGGGCCTTGGGTGATGACCACCGGGCCCGAGTCAATGGCATGATCACGCAGCCACTCGCGGACGATGATTTCCCAGGGGCGGGTATCCCCGCCGATAGGTACCGGGAAAACGCCGTAACTAAAGAGCAATTGCTGGCAAGTGGCGGGGTTGGGAGACAAGGCGATAATCCAGGAGGACAGATGGAAACGGCCGATTCTTCGGGCCGTCGAGCCGGTTTCCGTGGGGGTAAAGACATAACGGACGTCCAGCTGTTCCACCGCGGTGACCACATTGAGGGCAATGACTTCCCCGATATCCGGGCTGCGCCTGGGAATCAAAGAATGGAACCGGTTAAGTTCCTTTTCGCTGTGATGGGCGATTTTGCCCAGCATTTTTACCGCATCCACCGGAAACTTGCCCAGCGCCGATTCTTCCGACAGCATCACCGCATCGGTGCCATCCAGTACGGCATTGGCCACGTCGGTTGCTTCGGCCCGGGTGGGTCGGCTGTGCTGGGTCATGGACTCGAGCATCTGGGTGGCGGTTATCACCGGCTTGGCGGCATGATTGGCTTTGCGGATCAAATGTTTTTGCAGAATGGCGATGGTCTCGATAGAGGTTTCCACGCCCAGATCTCCCCGGGCCACCATGATGCCGTCGGCGGCGTGGATAATCGCGTCAATATTATCCAGCGCCGCGGCGCGCTCGATTTTGGCAATCACAAAAGGCGAGGCCTCCAAGTGGC
>JALSQY010000276.1 GCA_026985035.1 Methylothermaceae bacterium | reverse complement strand
AGTATCCGGTCACCTTTTTCAGCCAAAACCGTCAGTAGAGGTTCCGCCCAGGTCATCAGCCTCTCCAGGATTGGGTCGATTGCATTCATCCAGCATCCTCCTGTGATTTTCGCAGCCGCTGCAAATACGGACCATAACCTTCCGGCCCCAACCAGTAACGGACCAATTTATCCACACCCCGGGTGGTAAGGGTTGCCCCGCTCAAGCCATCCACGTGATACTCCGCTGGCATTGCTGTCGTTTGACCCACGCGGATTGCCACGTTTCCCTGGGCGTCGAAGGCACGTTTCCCCCGCCATAACGCTTGCCAGCGGGGATTGCTGATCTCGCCACCAAGCCCCGGCGTCTCCCCCTGTTGAAAAAAAGTGATACCCGCGATATGCACTAAATCCTGCTCAAGGGCCAGATAACCATATAAAGTTGACCATAATCCCTTACCGACAATCAGAAGGATAACTTTTTCGTACCCATCATCTTTCTTAACGAAATATACGGGCATGTAGCGGGGACGGCGCTTTAATCTAATCCGATCAGGCAGTATCGGCTCGCCAAAACGCGGATCTCTGGCGGCTTTGGCAAAATCAAAGGTATCGGGGTGCAAATAGACAGGCAGGTTATCTGATGAAACTTCTGTGCCTTGGCGCAAATCCACGACTTTACCTTCAATTTTTTCCCGGTACAGGGCAAAGGGGTCCCGGCCTGGAAGCAGCAGCCCCACCACTGACAAAATATTGCGAATCCGTTCCAGACGCAGGTTGCGCTCCTGCCTTTCTTCCATCAATACTGCTGTCGCGGTGACTACGAAAGAGCACACCAGGGCAACCCCCAGCACCACCGTGAGAGACTTTACAAACTGACGCATCCGTTACCTCCTTGCCGAAAAAAAACCGGCAAACCCGGACGACAGCCCAAACAGGGCAGTCAATTGGCTGCTTGCAAAAATGTTAAAATCGCTCGTGCCTCTTCTGCAGTCGACACTGCAACTAACATGGGTTTTCCTCCAAATTTACAACCGCACCCGCCGCAGCCTCAAAGCATTCAATACCACTGATACCGAACTCAAGCTCATGGCGGCAGCAGCAATGATGGGCGACAGCAAAATGCCAAAGAATGGATACAAGACCCCGGCAGCCACCGGCACACCCAAGGCGTTATAGACAAAAGCGAAAAACAGATTCTGGCGAATATTGCCCATGACCGCCCGTGATAGCCGTCGGGCCTTGGCAATGCCACGCAGGTCGCCCTTCACCAAAGTAATGTCGGCGCTCTCCATGGCGATATCGGTGCCCGTCCCCATGGCAATGCCGACATCAGCCTGCGTCAAAGCTGGCGCATCATTCACGCCATCGCCAGCCATGGCCACCTTCCGGCCTTCGGCCTGAAGACGCTTGACGATTTCCGTTTTGTGTTCCGGCAATACTTCGGCGTAGACTTGATGGATACCCAATTTGGTGGCCACGGCTTGAGCCGTAGTGCGGCTGTCACCCGTGGCCATGACCACCTCCATGCCCTCATCGCGGAGAATTTGCAAAGCATCCAAGGTGGTTTCCTTGACAGGATCGGAAACCCCGATGAGGCCGGCGATACGATGATCTACGGCGACAAACATAACGGTCTGCCCTTCCTTGCGCAATTGCTCGGCACGGGATGCCACATCCCCAAGATGAATCTCCAGCGTCTCCATCAGTTTTGTATTGCCAAGGGCCACCTCATGCCCGTCCACCTTACCCACCACCCCACGGCCAGTCAGCGACCGGAATCCTTCCACTGGCGGCAAGTTCAAACCTTTTTCCTCGGCTGCCCGCACGATGGTGACCGCCAGGGGATGTTCGCTGACTCTCTCCAGGGCTGCCGCCAGCGTCAGCAACCTGTCCTCATCGGTATCCGCCGCTTCTATCGCCGTCAGTTTTGGCCGGCCTTCGGTCAAAGTGCCGGTCTTATCCACCACCACTGTGTCCACTTTTTCCATGGTTTCCAGGGCCTGGGCATCTTTGATCAAAATCCCTTCAAGCGCGCCGCGGCCGACGCCCACCATAATCGACATGGGGGTCGCCAGTCCCAAGGCACAGGGACAGGCAATGATCAACACCGCCACGGCGTTGATGATGGCATGGGCCAAGCGGGGTTCTGGCCCCCATAGATTCCAGGCAATAAAGGTCAGAACCGCCACGGCGATGACGATGGGCACAAACCAGGCCGCCACCACATCTACCAGACGCTGAATCGGCGCCCGGCTGCGCTGGGCCTCCTGGACTTGGCGGACAATTTGTGCCAACAATGTATCAGCACCCACTTTCTGGGCCTCGATCAACAACGTCCCTGTACCATTAACCGTCGCACCCACCACCTTATCCCCCGGCCCCTTCTCCACCGGGATAGGCTCGCCGGTCAGCATGGACTCGTCCACACTACTGTGACCCTCAATGACCACCCCATCCACTGGAATTTTCTCGCCCGGCTTGACGCGCAAAATATCTCCCACCCGGACCTGATCCAGGGGGATATCTTCGACGCTGCCACTGCTTTCATCTATCCGGTGGGCCACCGGGGGAGCCAATCCCAGCAGCATTTTGATGGCCGCGCTGGTCCGGCTCCGTGCCTTGAGCTCCAGCACTTGGCCCAGTAACACCAACACGGTAATGGCGGTTGCCGCCTCGAAATAAACCGGCACCCATCCTTCACCGGTACGCAAAGTTTCCGGAAACAGGCCGGGAAACAGCACCGCCACCGTACTGTAACCCCAGGCCACGCCGATACCCAGGGCGATCAGGGTGAACATATTCAAGCGCCGCAATACGATGGAAGCCCAGCCACGCACGAAAAAGGGCCACCCCGCCCACCATACTATTGGAGTCGCCAGCAACAGCTCGAGCCATTGCAACCTGCGGGAAGTCAAAAATTCCGGCAAGGCCGAAGGCGCCAGATCGTGGAGCATGGCCAGGATCACCACTGGCAGTCCCAATACCAGGCCAATCCAGAAACGCCGGCTCATATCGATAAGTTCAGAGTTTTCCTCCTCGGCGGCCATAGGGGATACTGAACGGGGCTCCAGCGTCATCCCGCAAATAGGGCAGTTGCCAGGCACAGGACGGACAATCTCGGGATGCATGGGACAAACGTATTCAACCTTTTCCAGTGCCTTTTCCGGCTTGACCGGTTCCAGGGTCATGCCACATTTTGGGCACGACCCGGGCCCAATTTGCCGCACCTCGGGGTGCATTGGGCAAGTGTATTCTTTCGCCTCGAGGGCATAATCCGTCTCCGGTTCCAGCGGCCTGGCGCACTCCGGGCAGAAACCAGGTTGATTGGAGTAAACATCGGGATGGGCGGGACACCGGCAAACAGTACAACAAGCACATCCAGGTGGGAGCGGTTCGGCGGCGGAAGCACGAAAAATCCCCAACCAATCGGTGCGCAAAAAAAAGTTATATAGGGGAACCCAGATCAGAGCGAAATACCAGCCATAAGCATAACTTTCCACCAAGCCAACAAAAAAACTCGGCCAACTCAGCCAAGAAAACCCCGGCAGCCATTTCTGCCAATCCAAATACAGCTGATGCCCGGGAAACAGCAAGCAGCAAATCACGCACAGGGTATAGCTGATGGCCAGGAACAGGCCGGTTGCTTGGCCAGCGGCGCTGAGTGATGCAGAATGTCTCATAAGACGACTCCTTCCGAATTGAATGACTATTTAGGGAGGGGATTTCCGTTCCTCCTCCCTTGATTTTATGAGTGCCGAGGAATAAACACAGAAGGCGACAAACCCAAGCGCTTGGCCCTGCGGGAAAATTTGCGGTCATCAAAGCTTGCCATACGATTACAGTGCTCGTATGCGGCATGGTGAAGCGCATCGGCAAAATCGAAACCTTCCCGGTAAAGAGACAGCGCCCGTTCCACCTGTCCCCTTTCTTCTATTTCGGCGTGGGGTAAAGCAAGTAAATGCTCCAGCACCCGAACGATCTCTTTGCGCTTAAAACCGTAATACCCCCGCATTACCCATTCAAATTCCAACAAGACGGTTTTGCAGACAGCTAGCGCCTCCCCCCCTTCTATCAACGCCCTTGCCGCCTGCCGCTGATGCTGCGCCTCGTGATCACCTTCATCTTCAATGTAATAGCGTGCCAAAACATTGGTGTCCAACCCAATCATGATTCATCCTTGAGCAATTCCGCAGGATCAAAATCGGCAGGCACCGGCTTGCGTTTGCTTTTTATTAATCCAAAACCGGTTTGAGGAATGTCCGCGGGTGGGCTGTGTATCCTCAGTTCCACCCGGCCATCCAGCAAAATAAATTCGATACGAGTACCTTTTCGGATTCCAAGTTTTTGACGAATTTCTTTCGGGATGGTTACTTGTCCTTTACTGGTGACAATTGTGGTTGTTTCCATGATCACACCTCATAGAGTAATACCTTGTAAGAATTCATTGTATCGAATCTATCCTGTTAGTTTGTGCTACGTCGTTTTCTGTGCTCCAACCATTGCAGCACCCAGCCGTAGATCACCGGCAGGATCACCAGGTTCAGCACCATCACCGTGAACATGCCGCCGAGCATGGGGGCAGCGATGCGCTGGGCCACATCGGCTCCAGCGCCCTGGCTCCACATCAGCGGCACCAGACCGGCCATGGTGGAAATGGCAGTCATGGCCACCGGCCGCACCCGCAGCGAAGTACCGTGCTCCACGGCCTGCCAGACCTCGTCGGTCGAGAGCGGCCGCAAGGAAGTGCTGGAGGGCGGATCTCCGGCACCCGCATGACGCATGTGTTCCGCCTCCTGGTTGATGAAGCTGAGCACCAACACGCCGATCTCGGCGGCCATCCCCGCCAGGGCGATGAAGCCCACAGCCACTGCCACGGAGATGTTGTAGCCGTTCCAGTGGATCAGCCAGATACCGCCGATGAGAGCAAAGGGAATGGAGATCATCACTACCACCGGCCCGCTGAGGTTGCGGAAGTTGAAGTACAACAACAGGAAGATGATCAGCAGCGTCAATGGCACCACCAATTGCAAACGCGCCTTGGCCCGCTCCATGTATTCGAACTGCCCCGACCAGCTCACCGTGTAGCCAGGCGGAATGTCCACCTGTTCGGCCAGTACTTTTTTGGCCTTGGCCACAAAGCCGCCGATATCGGAAGTGTCGATATCCACATAGATCCAGGCATTGGGCCGGGCACCTTCGCTCTTGATCGACGGCGGCCCCCGGCGCAGCTTCAATTCCGCCACCTGAGACAAAGGAATCTGCGCCCCGGTCGGGGTAGGTACCAATACTCGCTTGAGCATTTCCAGATTGTCGCGGAAGGCGCGGGGATAGCGCAGATTGACCGGGTATCGCTCCAGGCCCTCCACGGTCCAGGTGACGTTCATGCCACCGATGGCGCTCTGAATCACGTCCTGGACATCACCCACGGTGAGACCATAGCGGGCCGCCTCGAAACGGTCGATCCCGAAATCCACGTAGTAACCGCCCACTGCCCGGTCACCAAAGGCCGAGAGGGTTTCCGGCAGGGTCTTCATGGCCCGCTCGATGGCCTCGGAGACCTTCTGTAGTTCGGCCAGGTCCGGTCCCGACACCTTGATACCGATGGGGGTCTTAATGCCGGTGGAGAGCATGTCGATGCGGGTCTTGATCGGCATGGTCCAGGCGTTGGCGATGCCGGGAAAGCGGATCGCCTTGTCCATCTCCGCCATCAGTTCCTGGGTGGTCTTGGTCGGATCGGGCCATTTTTCCCGGGGCTTGAGGCGCACCGTGGTTTCGATCATCGACAGCGGCGCCGGATCGGTGGCAGATTCGGCCCGTCCCACCTTACCGAAGACATGGTGCACCTCGGGGAAGGTTTTGAGGATCTTATCGGTCTGCTGCAGTATCTCCTTGGCCTTGGTGATGGAAACGCCGGGGAAAGTGGTCGGCATGTAGAGAATATCACCCTCGTCCAGGGGGGGCATGAATTCACTGCCCAATTTGGAGAGGGGATACACCGTGATTCCCAAAAGTAAGGCCGCCAGCAGCAAACTGAGAATACGGAAACGGATCGCCAATCTCAAAAGCGGCGTATGGATGGCATGAAGCAGGCGGTTGAGGGGGTTTTTCTCCTCCGGCAGCACCCGTCCCCGGATCAGATAACCCATCATCACCGGAACCAGGGTAATGGCCAGCACTGCGCTGGCGCCCATGGCATAAGTGGCGGTAAAAGCCAGCGGTTTGAACAGGCGTCCCTCCTGGGCCTGAAGAGTAAAGATGGGCAGAAAGGAAACGGTAATTACCAGCAGGGAGAAAAACAACGCCGGCCCCACTTCCCGGGCGGCCTCGCCTATCGCTTGCCAGCGTTCTACCAGGGTCAGTTCCGCCCCTTTCTCTTCCGCCGCCCGGGCCAGATGTTTATGAGCGTTCTCGATCATGACGATGGCACCGTCCACCATGGTGCCGATGGTGATGGCAATGCCGCCCAACGACATGATGTTGGCGTTGAGCCCCTGGGCCAGCATGATGATGAAGGCGGCCAGAATCCCCAACGGCAGCACCAGGATGGCCACGAACGCCGAGCGCACGTGGAGCAAGAACACCACGCACACCACGCTGACAATGAGAATTTCCTGCAGCAGGCTGTCGCGCAGATTGGCCACCGCCCGTTCAATCAGGTCACCGCGGTCATACACCGGCACAATCTCAACCCCTTCCGGCAGGCCGATCTTGAGCTCCTCCAGTTTTTCCCGCACCTTGCGGATGGTGGCCAGGGCGTTTTCGCCGAAGCGCATCACCACGATGCCGCCGGCCACCTCACCCTCACCGTTGAGCTCCGCCAATCCCCGGCGCAATTCCGGCCCCAGTTGGATGTGAGCCACATCACGCAAGCGTATCGGAGTCCCATCGGCATCCACCCCCACCGGAATGGATTTGATGTCGGCCAGGGACTGGATATAGCCCAGGCCCCGAACCATGTATTCAGTCTCCGACATCTCAATCAAGCGCCCGCCGACGTCGTTGTTGGAGCGCTGTATTGCGTGTTTGACTTTGGCCAAGGGAATGTTGTAGGCCAGTAGCGCATTGGGATCGACCTCCACCTGATACTGCTTGACGTAACCGCCGATGGCGGCCACTTCGGCCACACCGGGGACGGTCTGGAGGGCGTAACGCAGGTACCAGTCCTGGATCGAGCGCAGTTCGGCCAGGTCGTGCTCGCCGCTCCTGTCCACCAGGGCGTATTCGTAGACCCAGCCGACGCCGGTGGCGTCCGGCCCCAGGGAGGGCGTCACGCCCGGCGGCAGGCGGCCGGCGACATAGTTGAGATACTCCAGCACCCGGCTGCGGGCCCAGTACATGTCGGTGCCGTCCTCGAAGATGATGTAGACGAACGAATAACCGAAGAAGGAATACCCCCGCACCACCTGTGCCTTGGGCACCGCCAGCATGGCCGTGGTCAAGGGATAGGTGACCTGATCCTCCACCACCTGAGGCGCCTGGCCTTGATACTCGGTAAACACAATGACCTGAACATCCGACAGATCGGGAATGGCATCCAAGGGTGTGTTTTTCAAACTCCACAGCCCACCCGCCAACAACAATGCCGCAGCAATCAGCACCAGCAGGCGGTCACGGAGGGAAGCGTTAATCAATCCTTCAATCATGAGCATTCTCCCCTTCGGGCTGCATCGCCGGCATATCCTCCTTGCCATGGTGCATCGGCATTCCCTGCATGGATTTTCCGCCTGCCATTCCGGTGTGGCTCGTTTCCTGAGTGGCCGCTGGAACACCAACGCTTTTACCATTCATATTCATATCCATTTTCATCCCTGGCATATTCTCCATAACTTGCCCCTTTTCCCCCTCGCGTCCCATCGACGAGGCGGGGGAAGATTCAGATCGCGCCGGCTCGGTAAATTTGTGCATGGCCTCACGCAACTTGGATTCAGAATCAATCAGGAATTGGCTGGAGACGACCACCTCCTCACCCTCCGACAAACCCGCCACCACTTCGACCATCCCATTGGAAGGGACCCCCAAGGTCACAGACCGGGGTTCGAACTTGCCAGGCCCCCTCACCACAAACACATGTTCTTTCAACCCCGTGCGCACCACCGCTTCACTGGGGATCGCCAAAACCGCCTTTTTCGGGCGGGTATGAATCGTAGCGTTGGCAAAAAGCTCGGGCCTGAGAACCAAATCGGGATTGTCGAACTCCAGCCGAACCTTGACGGTGCGCGTCTTGGCGTCGGCATAGGGATAGACATAGACCACCTCACCCTTGAATACCCGCCCGGGCACCGCAGTCAGACGGATCTCCGCCGGGTCGCCCACCTTGACCCAAGGTAGTTCGTATTCGTAGATGTCGGCATAGACCCAGACCTTCTGCAAATCCGCCACCATGTACAATTCCGTCTGGGGGGTGACATACTGCCCCTCCCGAACCCCCACGTGAACGACATACCCATCCACAGGGGAGTGAATGTGGAGATTCTTGATAATCTTACTGGTACGTTCCAATTCCCGGATCTGATGCGCCGGCACATCCAGCAGCTCCAATCGTTCACGAGCTGTCTTCACCAATTCTCGGGCACCATGACGGATATCCTGAAAGGGGCTGTCTTTCAGTGCCTTGAGGCTCTTGAGCGCCAACAGATACTCCTGCTCGCTGGCTACCAGCTGAGGCGAATAAAGACTCAAAAGCTCATCATCCCTGGCGACAAATTCCCCGGTCTCGCTGATAAACAACTTTTCCACCCACCCTTCAGTCTTGGGATGGAGGCGGGCGAGCAGATCTTCGTCGTAAGTTACCCGGCCCACGGTATGAATGGGATTGGAAAAGTCCTGCCGCCGCACTTTGGCTGTTCGCACCCCAATGGTCTGAACCACGGTAGGATCGATGACCACGGTTCCCGGCGGGCCACCGCTTTCGGTGGCCGCCCCAGGACATCCCGGCGGATAGACCGGCACATAATCCATCCCCATCTCGTCCTTGGCCGGGGTTTTGGAAGTGACGGACGGATTCATGGGATGACGGTAAAACATGGGCTCGCAACCGTCTTCATCCCCCTCCATCACTGGTGCAACCGTTTGCGGCCGCATGCCGCCAAGCCAGAAGCCAGCAGCCAATCCCAGCCCCAGGGTCAGCACGATGATCAGCACCCATTTAATTGACATCAATTGCCTCCTTTTTTTCAGTGATCACAGGTCTTCCCACCGCAGCCTTCAGTCTCGCCAGGGACTGTCGGGCCTCTGCCAGGGTCTTCCAATATTGAACTTCATAGTTGTAAAGGGTGAGTTGAGAACGCACCAGGTTGAGGAAATCCACCTTATTGACTTGGTAACCGGCCAGCATAGAGGCCACCGTTTGACGAGCCTGGGGAATGATGCCCTTGTCGAACAACACTACCTGGTTGCGGGCGCGGTGGTAATCGGCCAACGCTGATGAAATCTCGGCCCGCACCCGGTTCCAGGTATCCTGCCATTGGAATTGCTCCCGCAGGAGTTCGCTTTGGCGCTGATCCACGGCTTTGGACTGTTTGGTAGCGAAATACAAGGGGACGTTCATGCTCAACTTCAAGGTCAAAAAGTCGGGCCGGCTCGTGCCGTCGGGATTTTGACCGCTGCGAAAGCCATGAAAGGCACCGACTTTAAAATCCGGCAAGAAATCTTTTTTCGCCAGCTTGACCCGGCTCCGGGCGGCTTGAATTTGCTTGTGAATTCTGGCCAACAGCGGCCGTGACTGTTCCGCAAGGGCAAATAACTCAGGTTCCGGCGGATTCTCCGGCAAGCTTCGTTCCACGTCTCTCGGAAGATTTAAAGGCGCATCGGCTGAACGATCCAGCAGCGCATTCAATTGGGCTGCGTCTTGGCTTCTCAGGCCCATTAATTGCAACTCCTGGTCCAGCAAGCGTGACAGTTCCAGTTGTGCCAGCAAAACATCCTGCTGCAAGCCCTGACCTACTTTGTATTTGGTCTGAGCAATTTCGACGAACTGACGCAGCAACTCCTGATTGGCAACGATAATTTCCAGCGCCCGGTCGAGATAGAACAACCGCCACCACAGCACCGCCACGTCGCGCAACAGTCTAAGCCGCCATTCATCCACATCATCTCCCGCGGCCCTGGCTTCCCACTGGGCCGCTTCTTCCCTGAGCTTGAGTTTGCCTGGAAAGGGAAATGCCTGACTGACTCCAAACTGTAGTTGGGTCATGGCCTCCTGGGGAATATCGAACGTATCCACCGGCAGATTGAGCGCATTGAAACTCACCACCGGGTCCGGCAGACTGCCAGCTTGAGGGGGAACTGCCTTGAGCGCTTGATAACGGGCACGGATGGCCGCCAACGACGGGTTGGCGCTTTCCGCCTGCCGCAATGCAGACTCAAGGGGTAACGAATTTTTTTCAGCCGTGTCTGGGCTGGAAGAACCAGCCGCGACAGCTGCAGCCTGCAATACTAGACACAGGCAGAACAACCATTTTGGGAACATGAATCACCTCGCATGGAACAATCGACCCGGTTTGCGCAGCACGCAAACCAGTCCAAACACCGGCTAGGCCGGTGAGATTGTCAAGCGAGGATTCGGGGAGGTTTTCCTGGTGGAGGAAAAATGGAACTTTGGAAGGAATAGGCGAAAACCTCGGGCATTTCACCCGAGACAATAAACTCAGTGGACAAATCAGCCGCCACATTCAACGCCGCACCGCCGCAGCCGCCGTCACCACAAGAAAAAAATGCCGCCATACACAAGGAACACTGATGGGCACAATGGTGACCGTCTGTCACGGCTTTGACCTCAGGCAACTGTACAGACGCCTCAACCGCTTGCATGCCAACAGCGGAAAACTGGCCCACGCCCGCCGCCACCGGCAGGGAGACAAGCCATAACGCTATCATGCAAAAACA
>JALSQY010000275.1 GCA_026985035.1 Methylothermaceae bacterium | reverse complement strand
GTGGCCGCCATGGGCCAGGCTCATCCCCATAATGGTATCGCCAGGCTTAAGTAACGCCAGATAAACCGCCGCATTGGCCTGGGAACCGGAGTGGGGCTGGACATTGGCATAACCGGCATCGAACAAGGCCTTTGCACGCTCGATGGCAAGGCTTTCCACCACATCCACATATTCACACCCGCCGTAATATCGCTTGCCCGGATAGCCCTCCGCGTACTTGTTGGTGAGCACCGTTCCTTGTGCCTGGAGCACCCTGGGGCTGGCGTAATTTTCCGAGGCAATCAATTCCACATGGTCTTCCTGACGCCGCACTTCATTTTGAATCGCCGCCCATAAATCATCATCAAAACCGGCAATTTCCATACCTTTGCTAAACATAAAAAACCTCTCTCCTGCCAATGCGTTCGATTGTTAAAATTTTTACTATTTTAATGGGTTTATTCCCATTTGCGGCTAAAAAATTTCTCCCTCCCAAGCGCCCATAAAAAAACGGCGTACCGAATTTTCAGCACGCCGTTGTTACCCCTTCCAGATTAGAAGGATATAAGAGAAGTTCTAACCGACCATTTTGCGCTATTTCTATGCTTTTGAGTTATCGTTTCCGCTCTTTGCGCGCCACATTCCCATCAAACCTGCTGCAATCAAAAAAGCGACGGGGGGTTCCGGGACAGTGGCTGGATCTGTCTCAATCCAATCGTTTGCACAAGCCATGGTCCAATGCACGGTAAATTTTTGCCCCAGCAGCGCAGGATCAAACAAATCCAGCGGGATCGCGGCTTCAATCACATAGTGCTCCCCGCCCCACTGCCCTAACTTTGCAATGTCATCGCCGTCAAAGGTGGCTTTTTTGTATTCCAACATCACCTCATCGAGCTTAACCCCTGACTTTACCGTGGTGGGATGGGCTTTTTTATATACAGACATTAAGGCAGGATCGGTTTGATAATCGGTTTTGCCATCACCCTTCCAAATACCATAGTTCCATTCATTTACCCGATAAAAATCCCCGGCGTCGCCTATACCGCCTTTATAGCCATTCAAATAACTTCCTGCATACGACTTCCCTCCATCTCCATAGGCGACAATGCCATATTCAAACGTGCCGTCATTACCAAAATCAATGGCGATATCGCCGGCCGGCCAATCAGTAACCTCAGGTTGGCGTCCCGTCACGACCGCAACAAGCAATTGATTGGAGGCGACGGCCACATAAATAGCTTCGGCATCATAGGGTTGTCCACCACCACCAGGATTTAAATGGCCCCCGGCCTGATCTTCTTCCTGATAAAAGACATTGGGTTTATAGGGATTCCAATCCGTTGCTTGCCCTTGGGGAGAATTGATCCAGTCATTCAAATCGGCATCCACGGTAAAAGGGACAGCGGAAACAGAAAAAACAGGCAAGAACAAAAGCAGAGACAAACTCCATTGGGACATTTTATTTTGAAATAAACGCATTTTGGCACTCCAATTAAGCAAATGTTTAACAGGCGTGCCCTCAATCACCTCTCCCACTTACAAGTAATAAATGCATATTCCATACCAAAATTATATCTATTTGATTTTATTTAATTTACAATCAATATCAAAAATAAATGGAAAATTTTATGACAAATTTTTCAATGAATTCCTACTTTTCCACCATTTTTACGCGGCCAGCAAAATAAAAAACCTCCGTATCACTTCGCGTTAATCAATGTGGTCGCTTCAATTTACTCTCAAATCAAGTACAATGCCTGCCCAAGTTTAACCAGTTGATTGATAACAATGGCCCAATACATTTTCACCATGCACCGGGTGAGCAAAACCGTGCCGCCCAATCGCACCATTCTCAAGGATATTTCGTTGTCTTTTTTTCCTGGCGCCAAAATCGGGGTGTTGGGGCTGAATGGCTCGGGAAAATCTTCTTTATTGAAGATAATGGCCGGGGTCGACAAGGAATACGACGGTGAAGCCCGGCCCATGTCAGGCATCAAAATCGGTTTCTTACCCCAAGAACCCCAGTTGGATGCCGGTATGACCGTTCGCGAAGCCGTCGAAGAAGGCATGGCAGAGACAGTGGCACTCCTCAAGCGTTTTGAGGAAGTAAGCAATGCCTTTGCCGAACCGGATGCCGACTTTGACACACTATTGTCGGAACAGGCCGAATTACAGGCCAAAATAGACGCCTCCGATGCCTGGAATCTGGAACGCAAACTGGAGGTTGCCGCCGATGCTTTGCGATTGCCGGATTGGGGCGCCAAAATCGGCCCCCTTTCAGGCGGCGAAAAAAGGCGGGTGGCATTGTGCCGGTTATTATTGTCCAATCCTGACATGCTCCTCCTGGATGAAC
>JALSQY010000274.1 GCA_026985035.1 Methylothermaceae bacterium | reverse complement strand
CCCTGCCCCAGGGAGGTGACAGCGCCGACGATAATATGGTAATCAGCGACCCCAGATCAGGATTGAGTTTCGAGGTATCCCTTTATCGTCAATACAAGCAGATTCAATACGAAGTGGCGATTGCCTGGGGCGTGGCCAATATCAAACCGGAACATACCGCATTATTGTTGGGGTGATGTATGAGCGAAAAAAAACAGTCTGATCTGGTAGCCATGGTGCGGGAAGTGGCGCTGCACGAAAATGGCGCGGTGACCGCCATGGTGCCGGCCGATGATGTGGCGGAATGGGAAAAACACGGCTGGCGGCGTAAGGACAAGGACGATACCGGCGGGGGCAAGAAAACCAAAGGTAAACCCGGCGCCGATGAAACTTGAATTCCGGCTTGCCGGTCATGGGCAGCTCAAGCGCCTGGCGGGTTCGTTGGACAGGGCCAGGCGTTTGGCGGCGATGCGCATGGCCGAAACCTATACCGAAGAAACTCTGGCCTATATCAAAAACCGCCGGCCATTCATCCCCCGCACAGGTCATTTGGAGCAATCCGTTCAATGGCAACCGCGTGGGGAAACCAGCGCGGTGGTGAGCGCTGGCGCCGAATATGCCCCCTGGGTGGAATATGGCACCCGGCCCCACCTGATACGGCCCCGTCCCGGCCGCCGGGCGCTACGGTTCTTCGTGAATGGGCGAGCGATTATCCGGCCTGAAGTGATGCATCCCGGGACCCGTCCGCGGCCTTTTTTCTTCGCCGATCAGGACCGGCGCCGGCGCGGCATGCTGGCTGCCGCTAGGGAGGCAGTGGCGGAAACCTTGCGGGAGGCGTAGCGATGGCGAAATATGCTCAGTTGTGCGATGAAGTCGATCCTGTGATTCTGATCGATGAACAGGATCTGATACAGGCCGATGCCTGGCTGGATGCCCAACTGAAAGTCCGGGGCATCGATCCCGCCCTGGTCGATCCCATTGCCACCGGCACGCCCGTGCATCCTTTGCTCAACAAACTGGCCCTGCATTATGCCCTGGTATTGGCAGCCACCAAGGATCAGGCCGACGCCGGCGGTATCATGCCGGAGAAAATTCGCCATTACCGGGAGTTGATCCGCGATGAACTGGCGGCCCTGGGCCGTGATGCGCTGGGACTGGAAAGCGCCACGGGGTTTGGCGTCCTGACACTGGGCAGGGCCTGAATGCTGTGGGATCTGGCCAGAGCCATGAAGGCGCGGATGAGTGAATCCACCGCTCTGCTGGATTGGGTGAAAACCTCCGGACTGACCAAGCCCCGCATCGTGATTGGCTACGATCAGCCCAGAAATGCCCGCGATTGGCCGTTCATCGCCATCGTCCCTCTGCGGGCCGAATTCCGCGTGACCGTCCGCCCCCGTCCCACGGTGACCGCCATGGGTCTGGTATGCGGGGTACGCTGGGAATCGTCCGCCGATGATGGCGAGGGTGGCATGGCGCAGGTGTACCGGCTGCAACAGATCGTTATCGAGGAATATATCTGCCGGCCCCTGGAATCGCTGGCGCATCCCTATGTGGCCAGACTGGCCCAATTGACCGATTACGAACTGGTCCATCCCAATTATCAGCTGGAATGGGTCATGGAATTTATCAGTAACTAACCAAAGAGGTAGCCATGTCTGCATCCGACATCTTCAAGCGCCCCATGCTCCTGGCCGGGGATTTGTTTTTCGATCCTCTGGACGCCAACGGCAATCGCACCGGTATCGTGGGCCCGGTGGAAACAGTCACCATCGGCTTCAATCAAAATACCGACACGGTTGAGCAGCAATCCTTCAGCCGCGCCAATTGGGGCAGTGTCAGAAGCTCGGTCACCATTACCGGAAAAGCCGAACTGTCCATCGAGTATCAGGATATCACCCCTGAAGTATTCGCCCAGCTGACCATGGGGAAACTCAACGTTCAAAACGCCGGCGCCGGCACAGTCACGGATGAAGCCGTGACCGCCAAATCGGGTAAATGGGTGGATTTGGCCCAGCAGAATCTGACCGCGGGATCCGTGGTGGTGACCGATACCGCGGGTAATACCACTTACACGGAAAATACCGATTACGAAATCGAATACACCACCGGCATGTTGATGGCCCTGACCGGCGGCGCCATCGCCGACGGCGACAGCTTGTTGGTCGATTACGCTCATGCCGCCCTGCAAAGCAAGCGTATCCAGCTGGCCACGGAAAGCCAGGTGCGGGTATGGCTGAAACTGGTGGGCAAGAATCTGGCGGACAAGGCCCAGCGTCCATTGGTGGCTACATTTCCGCAGGTATCCTTGCGTCCTGACAATGAGGTGCCGCTGAAGGGAGAAGAATATCTGACCGGCACTTTGGCCGGTATTGCCGAATTGGCCGCCGGCGAAACGGCCGTGGGTTATGTGGAATTTTTCAATGAATAATGATGGCCGGCAAAACCAGTAAATCCGGTTCGCCGGTCAAGGTGACCTTCATCCGGGTGCATACCCACGCCGGCAAACGCTATTTGGTGGGGGATCAGGCCGAATTGAGCCGCCGGGAGATCGAAAAATTGCTCAAACTGGATGTGATCAAGGCGCCGGACCAGGATGGCTGAACAAGTCCAGCTCCAGCTATTGATTGAGGGCGATGCCCACGATGCGCTCAAATCCCTCAAGGCGTTGCAAGCATCCATCGAGCGCCTGAGCAAAAAGGATGTCGATCTCAAGGGGATCGAAAAACTGGCCCGGGATATCGACAAGGGCAAGGTCAAGCTCAAGAATCTGGACCGGGAAACCCAACGCCTGGTCAAGGATTTCCGGCGCCTGAAAAAAGCCAGCAAAGGCACCATCGATGTCAAGCAATTCACCCGGGCCCGCAAGGAAGCCAAATCCCTCGATAAATCCCTGGGCGGCACCATTGATAAATTCGGCCGCCTCAAGGCAGCGGTGGCGGGCGCTGCCGTGGGCACCGGCCTGGCCGCGGTAGTGGATCAGGCGCTGGAAATGGAATCGGCGATGGCCAATGTAGCCAAAACCACCAATTTATCGGCGGAAGAATTACGGGGGCTGAAAAACGAATTACAGGATCTGTCCGAAGTTTCCGGGGTCTCGGCCACGGCCCTGGCGGAAATCGCCGCTGTCGGCGGCCAATTGGGCGTGCCACGCGAGGAACTGGGCAAATTCGTGACCCTGGCTTCCAAAATGGGCGTGGCCTTCGATGCCAGCGCTCAGGATATGGCCGAAGCCATTGGCACTTTGAGCAACAGCCTGGGGTTGTCCCTCGGTGAAGTGGAAAATCTGGCCGATGCCATCAATGTGCTGGGCAACAATATGGCCGCCAGGGAACGGGATATCACCAAAGTGGTGACCCGTGTCGCCGGCGTGGCCAAGACCTTCGGCCTGGCGGAAAAAGAAACCGCCGCCCTGTCAGCGGCTTTTCTGGCTCTGGGCAAACCGCCGGAAGTGGCGGCCACCGCTATCAATGCCCTGCTGTCAAAACTGCAGACCGCCCCCGCCCAGGGCAAGAAATTCCAGGCGGCACTGGCCTCTTTGGGTTTGTCCGCCAGGGAGATGGCCACTGCCATTGAAACCGACGCCTCCGGCGCTATCGTGACCTTGCTGGATCGCCTGAAGAGCCTGCCACCCCAGATGCGGGCGATTGCCGCCACGCAATTGTTCGGCACCGAATTCCAGGATGATATCCAACTGGTGGTCAGCAATCTCGGGGTATTGCAGAAATCTCTGAAACTGGTGAAGGGCGAAACCAAAGGCGCCTTATCGGAGGAATTCCAGAAACGCCTGCAAACCGCCGGGGTGGCCTTCGACAATCTCAAGAACGCCGTCGCCAACCTGGGCGAGGCCATCGGCAGCCAATTGATCGATGATCTGGCCGCCGGCGCGGAATCATTGACCGACATGACCAACGCGGTCCGCGATTTCGTCCAGCACAACCCGGAGGTGGTGGAGGCCGCCAAGGTATTGGCCGAAGTGGCCGTGGCCGCCAAGGCGTTGAGCGTGGCGGGCAAGGGCGTCAAGCTGATGACCACCAGCATCTCGGCGCTGGGCGCGTCCAGAACCTCGGTGCTGGCCTTGACCAGGGATCTGGGCGCTTTGCGCCAGGCGTTGTTGGGATTCGGCGCGTTTGAATTAGGCCAGAAAATCGGCGCCCAACTGGCCGATGCCAGCAACCGGGTCAAGGCCTTTGGGGCGGCCATCGCCGAGACCGCCGTCAAGGCCAGGGAAACCCTGGCAGCGATTTTCGAATCAGTCACCACAGGTTCCCTGGGGCCATTGGAAGCCCTGCCGGATAAACTGGCGGCCATCGATCAGTCATTCTCCGATATCGGTGCCCGCTTCGCCGAAACCGCCCTGGCCATCGATCAATTGGGGGGCAACATCGATAATCTGCCGTTTGGAGTATTGGTTGCCCGTGTCCAGGAAGGGCGGATTTCCCTGCAGGCTTTCAATGAAATCCTGGCTCAGGCCAAGCCTGGCGTGGATCAGCTCACCGCCGCCTTTGCTTCCCTCGGCGCCGGAAATAATCAGGCAATCTTCCAGTCATTGAATACCCAGTTGCAACAATTGGGGCTGTCCGGTACTCAGGCCGGTCAAATCGTGCAGGTATTGGGGCAACAATTGGCCCAGGGCAATCTGTCCGCCGGCCAATATGCCCAGGCGCTGAGCAAACTCAATCTGAACCAGGCGCAATTGACCGATGCGGGAAAGCAGCTGGGCCAGGCGCTGGACAGGTATCATCAAAAATTGGCGGCGGGACAATCCTTGACCACCAAACAGGTCCAGGTCATGGCCGATCTGGAAAGCGCCATGAATCAGTTGAGCCAGCATGCCGCCGGCGCCGGATCGGAATTTTCCGCCCTGGAACAATCCTTTACCGACACTGGCAGCGCTGCCCGGGACACCGGAGACGCCATGGCAGGTTTGACGGACAGCCTGGAAAATCAACAGGGTATCGCCAATCAGGCCGGGGATGCGCTGACTGCGATGGACACGGCGCTGACATCGGTTCAACAGGCTTATGAGAGCGGCAGAATCAGCGTGGACGATTACAACCGCGCGGTGGAGGCTTTGACCGGCATCCAGTCCGGCGCCGCCCGCTCGATGGATCAGTTGTCCCAAAGCGCGAATCAGACCAGCCAGGCCTTCGGCCGCAATCAGGAAGCGGCCGATCGCACGGGACGCAGCGTGGGCGAACTGGACCGCCGATTACAGGCATTGACCGACCAATATCTGGCGGGCAAGTTGACCGCCGCCGAATTTGAACGTCAGTCCCGCCAGTTGGCGCAAGGCCTGGATACAGAAGCCCGCGCCGCCGATCATTCCGCCGCCGCCATCGAGGACCTGACGCGGGCCAAAACCCAAGGGGCAACGGCCAGCGGCAGCGCCGCCCAATCGGAAACCGAGTTCATCCAATCCATGAAGGCCGGCATCCGCCTGGCCCAGGAATATGCCCGTGCCCTGGAAAGTCTTCGCCAGGCCAAGGAAGACGCCGCCCGGGCGCCTCCAGCGCGCCCTGACCGGGGCGGGACGGGGGGCAGTGGTTTTTCAGGCAGGCGCGGCGGGACAGGACCGTTTTCAGGCGGCCGATTCAACGAAGCCCCGCCCATGGTTGTCAGCAGTCAATTCCCGCCGGAAGTGCAGCAGGCGCTCTCCCAGGCCACCGGCCAACAGCGCCAGCGAATCATGGACGCCATCAACCGGGAAAATCAGCGTCAAAACGACCGTCTCCGCCTGGGCGGACTCAGCCGGCACGATTCCAGGCAGGGCTTCATCAACGCCGTGCGCGCGGTCACCGGCGGAAATGGCGGACACAGCGCTATCGGCGGGTACACGTCACAACTGGATTTCGGGTACGATTCGGCTGTCCGGGGCGGTCTCCGGGACCGGAACGGCAGTGAATCCGCCGGCGATTCCGGCAATGGAACGGCAAGGATATCCGGCAGGCGCTATGACGGCGGCCCAGCCGGCGCCGGCAGAATCATCCAATCCATGATCGATAGCGCGGGATACAGCCTATGAAGTTGGGCGTCATCGTTTTGCCTGACCACGCCATTGCCGACGATCCGGATCTGCTGCAATCGGCAGTGGTGGATGTCGATTATGACATTGCCGGCAATGCCGTCATATTTTCCGCTGTTTTGCAGGGTGGTCAGGCCATCCAGATCAATGCCGGTCTGACTGATTATCAAACCGCTAAACAGCTAAAGGCCATGACCGGCACGGTTCAGGTGCTGGATTTGGGCGTGCAATCGATTCAGGTGCTGGTGCAAAATGTGGCGGCCACCCCGGTACGCCAATATGAAACCTATCAATCGGACGATCCCTTTACCGTGACCATCGACGCAATAAAATTATGACTATTTTTGCCGAAAACATCCTGTATGAAACCGCCAGTGCCAGCGACAGCACGGCGGGCACTTTATCCGGCGATCTGATCGAATCCGGCATCGCGGGAGAATTGTTCGGACGTATCAGTGCCGATACTTTCGTCAATGGCGGATTGGTATTGAAAAAAGGGTTTATCCGCTTCGATGTGGCCACCCAGGTGACGCAGGCCAGCCTGGGGCTGGGAAATACCATCAATGCGCCAGCCGGTACTGTCATTGCACTATATCAGGGGGCGGACGGCACCAATTCCACGGGTGCCAATGGCGGGGCAATGGTGGTGGGGCGGTTGGCCGCCAACCTGACCAGCGGCGCCAATTACCTGGATCTGACTTTGGACAAGCCTTTGTCCTATTTCGGCGGCTGGCAGAATGGCGCCACCCTGTTCAGTGATTACAACCATACTCACCTGGCGACCACCGGCGCCCCTGCCGACCAGGGAAATGGCGTATGGCGCTTCAATCTGGCGGCGGCCTATAGCGGCCCGGCCATTGCCCAAAACCGGCTCTTGTGTCAGGAAATCACAGTGACCGGACAGCAGCCACGGATTGTCTCGCTGATCAATTATACCGGCCTGACACTGGATCAATCTCAGGTATCAGTGGGTTCCCGTGGCAGCGTGCATGATGTCATCACCTTGACCTTCACAGACAGTCAGGCATTCACCATTACCAGTCAACTCTATGGCGCCCTGGGGTCTGGCGCCACCACTATCGATACCCAGATCATCAACCCGGTCTCCGGCGCCGTCATGTTGACGATCCCGGCGGCCGCCTGGTCCGGCACCGCCTACAGTGGCGACACCATTGACATCGAGATCGCCCCGTCGAGCCTGGCGTTTTTTGTCGGTATCGATATACCGGCCGGCGCCACGGAACAAAATATTCAATTCGATTTTTATCACGACGTCCTTGGATAATCATGACCTGTAATCACGACGAAAGCGATCTGGCGCAAACCATCGATCTGACTATTCCCGCCAAACTCCCGGAGGCCTCCGGCGCCGGGATACGCTTGTGCATCTACCGGCTGGCGGGCAGCGAGAACATATTTCACGTCCATGTCAGTGGTGACGGGATTGAATCCGTGGAGGTTTCCGGGACCTTCGGAGTGGCGGCAATATGATTATGTCTCGATGGATCAACTGGCTTTTTCCATGGCTGGCGCCTGTTTCCATAACTATACCCGGCGGTCCCGGCGGTCCCAACTGCACCGGATACCGGCGCCATCAGATTGTGACCATCACCGCCATGGGGGCCATTGGGCTCGGGTGTCCGGTGGCCAAAATACACGGATTCGAGGCGATGGTATTTGGCTGGAACAACGATTGCAATAGCCAGGCGATACCGGTCAGCCTGCATCTCAGCCTCGCCCGCGGCACAATAATGGCTGCCGCCAGGGGGACGCAATATGACAGATATTTCGGATTGATCAAACTGGACTATGAAACCGCGCCGGGACAAGCCTTGCAATTCCAAAAGCAGGATGACGCTGAATTCAGAAAACTATCCCCCAGCCAGGACCGGTTTGTTATCCTGAAGATCAAATCAGGCGGCCAGTGCCGGTTTTATCCGGTTTTGCTGAATGACGATGTTCCGGTCTATCAAAGCGAATCCGAAGCCGGCTGTTGCTGTGCCGGCGCCCCGGATACAGGTGGTGGTTATTATTGACAATAAAGCTTCCATTATTATTCCGGCCTGGAATTGCCTGCCCTGGATTGAGCAGTGCCTGAACAGCGCGCGCAACCAAAGTCATGGAGAAACCGAAATCGTCATCGTATATGGCTTTTCCAACGATGGAAGCGATGCCTGGCTGGAAAAAAACGCGAGTGATTGCGTCCTGGTCCGGTTTCAATCGCGCTTGACGCCCAACCAGGCGATATTGGCCGGGCTGGCGGAATCCACAGGAGAATTCATTTTTTTTCTCGACAGCGATGATTGGCTGGCTGTGGATGCCATTGAATCTTTGTTGACCGGATTCACTAATCCATCCTGTGACGTGGTATTTGGCCGGCGTTTGCTGGTCTATGGCGATAACATTTACCCATCAGTATCCCGTTTGATCGCGTTCGACAGACGTCTGCCTGACAGCGCGCATGCCATGCTCCATACCTGCCTGTTCCGGTCTGTTTTTCTTCATTACCTGGCAGACCGGCATCATGAGTTTTTGAAACAGGCTGGTTTCGTTTATGACTTTATCCTGGCGGCGTTATCCCTGGTTGAAAATCCCAAAGGCATCATCCGCCTAGACAAAGATGTCTATTACTATCGCCAGCGGCAGGAATCAAGAAAACGCCGTTTCCGCCCTCAAGTAACAGAACAAATCAAAACCGTATTGCAATACTGCCATGAAATACAAAAAAATCGCTCTGCAGCTGATCAACAATCCGCCCGCCCGGCATATCAAGATCGATCCCAAAACCGGACGGGGGGCGATCTATGACAAACTGGACCGCAAGACGCGCGGCGATCTCAGCCGGGTGCGCATCATTCATGTCAGCCGATGACCACAGGCACTGTCTCTGTCATCGCGCCACGCGGGTCTCATATATCGGGCAATCATCCCGTATTGATCGAGCCCGGCGTTCGTGTCTCGGGATTGCATTCCGTTGTGATTGGTGGCGGCCACATTGTCGGCCGTCAACCAGTCACAGCCTTTCATGATCCCGGCATCATCACTCCGCCGCCGGTTACTGTCACAGGTTTCCGTCTAGGCGGGGCCGGTATTCATTATCAGATATTACAGCCATTGTCCTATGAGATCCGGTATTCAGCCAATGACATGGCCTGGGAGATGCGCGCCGAATTCCCCTTGAACAGCCATATCCAGGCCATCACTGTTACCCTGGGCGGGGCGCCTGTGACCTTTGAGGTTCTGCATCGCCAATCGGAGATGGATTACCGGCGCCGGATCCAGACTGTACGCGCGGTATATTCGCTCATGGATTTCCTGTCCGAATCCTGGTGCCTGCCGGAATCGGCGCTGTACCAATCCGCCAAGGTGCTGATCCAGACATTGTTGACCGGTCATTCGGTCGTTTGGCAGGCGGCGGACTTCATCATCGGCCCGGAAATCTATCTCGGTTTGTCTTCACTGCAAACCAGAAACCAGATTTTGCGGGAGATACTGGAGTTGGCCAGCGCCATCATGATCATCCGCGCCGACGGCAGTATTCTGATCCGCGACAGCGCGCCGGACCTGCCATCGGGACTGCCGTTGTTTGCCAGGCCGATTCTCAATATTCGTCAAGACACGCCGGCGCCGGCGCCGGTGACGGGCGTCATGGTATCCATCTATGGCCAGCGGGGCGGACCCTTCATGGATACCAGGATAATCGACGAATCCACGGCATTGGCGCCGCGTTACAAAGTCAAAATCCATGCCTGGCCTGCAAGACCGGAACTGTCGAATAAATCCCAGACGCCGGGCAGCCCGGTTTTTGATGCGCATGGCGTATTTTCCGATACCGAAGAAATCGAAGAAAACGTCGATTTCAGGAACGGCCGGGCGAAGGTAAGGCCAAAATTGACTGAAATCATAAACCTGGAACTGAATCCATCGACCGGGCAATTCACCCGAACCGTCCTGCCGCCGGTATCATTGCTTGGATGGCAAGGTCCTGACCTGGGGACCATAACCCATCAACCGGATGGAACTTTACGTGCTGCCGTGCCAGGCAACAGCACTGCCCGCCTCACTATCCGCCGGGAATATTATTATGTTACGGTGGTCAGATCGTCTTCCATTGGCGGCGTATTTCCGGCTGGGCACGATTTCAGCCAGTATCCGGACGATAATATATTCATCCAATTCAGCTTGAAACTGCCTGGTGTCGAACCGGCCGGTCTGGCGCTGGTGCGCACTGCCAGTACAGGAAAGGTGTCAGATCAAGTCGCCATTGCGCCGGACAACAAACTGATTGCCTATACCGGTCAACGGTTTCTGCGTCAGGCCAATGCCCGGTCCATGACCATCGAAGTAGCCGGTCAGGCCATGGAGGCTATTGGCCAGATCATCGATACCGGCCATGGGGCAATGATAGTCGATAGCGGCAGATTGACAGTGGATGGGCGGCGAATCACGACCACCCTGGAAGGACGGATATTGCATTGAAATTTCGTAAAAAGCCCGTTGTAATAGACGCCTTTCAGTGGACTGGCGGGGCTGACCAAACAAACTACCCTGAATGGCTTATTGACGGGCTAAAGAAGCCGTGGGGCCAGCCTGGCGCAGTGAGATTCATCAATAAGGATACGCCTGATGTTCGCATGGAAATATTCACTCTCGAAGGCGCGCATTTTGCCGCGCCAGGGGATTTTATAATCCGTGGGGTTGAAGGAGAGCTGTACCCATGCAAACCAGAGATATTCAATAAAACTTACGAGCCTGTTGAAGCATAAAATAAAAATATGATCCAACTTTGTGGCATCGATGTTGCCATAACAACTTATCTCTGTAAAACAATTGCATCTCAATAACATTCAGGCGGCGGTTGATTTTCGCCAACGCTTGCTTCATGTCGGATTGAACAGCCAATTTTTCTTTTT
>JALSQY010000273.1 GCA_026985035.1 Methylothermaceae bacterium | reverse complement strand
AGGCTCATCGTACCGACTCCGAGCATCAACAACATCAATGCCCAGCAACAACCCAAACAAATCAATCCATATTTGAAACCCATGGTGATCGCCCCGTTCCATCCTTTGCGCCATGAATTCATGATGAAGCCCAAGGGTGTGCGGCACCTTGTCAAGCATGCATTTTTCAGCCAGGACAATTGATAGAGTCCCGCGATGATGAAAAGGCCAGCCGCGAATCTTTGTTGTTCCAACGGGGTGAAGGACAGCAATAAACTACGCTGGATTCCCCATTGCAGGAGGGCAAGAATCAGGCTGAAAACGAGCCACACCCCAAAATAGCCCAGCATGAAATTCAGTGACAGCCACGGTGCATCTAATTCCCGGTTGAGCGAAACCCGGTGAAATAACGAAATCACCGGTAAACTGGATGGCACCATCATTACGCCCATCATCACCATCCAAACCAGAGCGAGAGGAAGGAAATCAATATGCATAAGAGCTGTTTCCATCATTTAAGGATGGTAGGTAAAGGGAGAATAAAACCCATTGCGCCCTGTGAATTCCCAGTGGAACCCTTGGTCCCGATAATGGTACAGGCGCGAGCGGGCGACCGAAGACGGGTGACTTGGAACCACGCATAACGGTGGATTTTCAATTTTTGGGACACCGCCATTGATTCCTTCAATGCCTTCTATTTCGGCCTCGGCAACGCCTTCGATCACCATGTGACGATGTTTTCCGTTAGCCTTGAAGGTTATTGTGGCCGGGAAACTGCCCAAAATTTCCGTGACAAAACCCATGAGTAAAGCCGGTTGTCCACCCTCTTTGCCACTATAGATCCGTTCCAGGGCATGGCGCTGGTCATTATCTGCCTGCTGATCAATATACAAGGCAGCCTGCCATTGCCCATCTTTCATATTCCCGGGGGCATAACAGGCCAAGGCGACGTTCAGGTCATTCAGCTTTGTCTGTTCCAGGTGGCCTTCATCAATGTGCCAGGCCACGAGTAATTTGCATTCTCCCTCCGAAGGCGGTTTGAGCCATATGCAAGGACAGGCGACCTGACAGTTGCAGGTTTCAAAATATTCTCCTTCAAGATGCCAGTATGTTTTCAAAATGCCTCCTTATACGGTCTAAGATCAAGTTCTTGGGTCCATGCGGTGGGGGATTGAGTATGCAGATACCAGTAAGCCTCTGCGATTGCTTCAAGACTGAGCATGGCGTCATTGTCCTTATTCCGCACAAACTCGGGAAATTGCTCGAGAGCCCGTTCGCCGTTGATCACTCCATCGATAATGACGTGAGCCACGTGAATGCCTTGCGGGCCCAACTCTTTTGCCATTCCCTGGGCCAGCGCTCTGAGCGCGAATTTGGCACAGGCAAAGGCGGTAAAAGGCGGGCGTGCCCTGAGCGAAGCGCTGGCGCCGGTAAAGATAATGGTCCCGCGCTTCTCTTTTACCATTCGTTCAGCCGCTTCTTTTCCCACCAAAAAAGCAGCCAGGCAGTTGGTCTGCCACAAGTGCTTAAACATCGAGCAATCTGTCTCTAACAGAGGGGCTTGCTGGTTGTAATCGACCGTGCAGGTCACCAATTCCGGTATCAAGCCATGGGTTTCGACTGTTTCAAATAGTGTGCGCACTTGAGCCTCGTGAGTGGCATCCATCGTAACTGGAATGGCAGCGCCGCCCGAGGCATTGATATGGTCGGCCACGGCCGAGAGTTTAGATTGGGTGCGTCCGGCGATAAAAACCGTCAACCCCTCTTGGGCGAAACGTTTGGCCAAGCTGGCGCCCAGGCCCCGGATGGGGCCCACGCCAACGACAACCGCTGCTGAGTGTTGGTCAGGCACGGCTAACGGCTAAATATAAGCGAAAAGTTATTGGCCGGCATATCGATTTGCTCGGCAAGCTTGAGACCGTGCCTATCAGCTGCGCCGCGCAAATCCGCGATATCCTTCAAACCCCATTCTTCCACACCTGCCGAACGCAATGTTCTGTGAAACTGTTCGTTAGATTCCGTGGTAAATGTTCCATCCAGCATGAAGGGTCCATAGATCATCAAGAAACCATCATCGCTCAATAGGCGGGAAGCGCAGGCCATCATCCCTTCGGCAATACTGATCGGCGCAACCTGAAAAATATTGATGCAGAACATGGCCCGATAGCTGCCTTGGGTTGGCCAAGTCGAGGCATCGGTCAAATCGAGAACGACCGGATCTTTAATATTTTGGTTCGTATTTTCATTTCGCAGATGTTTTATGTTGGTGAAGGTTTCTTCATTCCGGTCAGTTGGCTGAAAAGTTAAATGGGGAAAATGGGGAGCAAAATAATTGATATGCATGCCGCTGCCGCTTGCCAGTTCTA
>JALSQY010000272.1 GCA_026985035.1 Methylothermaceae bacterium | reverse complement strand
TGGCGGAGAGGGAGGGATTCGAACCCTCGATACCCGGTTAGGGTATACACGAGTTCCAGTCGTGCTCCTTCAACCACTCGGACACCTCTCCAATGAATCGAGTATTCTACCAGAATAGTAGGATTTGTCAGCCGCAGTTGGTTTTTGCTGTCAATTTTGGGTTGGAAGCGGGGGGCAATGGGCCTATTATCTTAGGTTGGTCGAATGAGGAAGGAGTTTATGATGGCGCAATTATCTTCCCCGGTTACCCAACTGCTCGATCAATTGGGGATTGAATATGACTGGGTTGAGATTCCCTTGGATCCTGATAAAAAACCAGTCCGTTCCCTGGAAGAATTGGTGCAGGCCAAGGGACAGAAGCCGGAGCAAATTGTCCGCAGTTTGGTGTTTCGCACCGGCAACGGAAACTTTGTGTTACTGGCTGTTCCCGGCAATGGCCGGGCGGATTGGGCGGTGCTGCGCAAAACCCTGGGGGAGCGGCGCTTGACCATGGCCGATCAAGACGAAGTATTGGAGGCGACAGGGTATCCCATCGGTGCGGTGCCGCCTATTGCCTTGCCGGAAACGGTGCGGCAATTGATAGATGAAAGCGTGTTCGAACACGATAAAGTGATTATCGGCAGTGGCGTGCTCGGATACGCGCTGGAAATCCGCAGCGAAGACCTGCGGCGGGCCACGCAAGGTGCGGCCATTGGGAAATTTGTCAAATGACGGGATGAAAGCTGTTCGGCGCTGGCGCCAATTGCTTTCCACCAGGCGCTTGGGGAAAGCAGCCGAAGGCGGGGACTTGTCGCCGCCTCGCACCGAGTTTGCCCGGGATTATGACCGGATTATCTTTTCCTCTGCTTTCCGGCGGCTGCAAGACAAAACCCAAATCTTTCCCCTGGCCAAAAGTGATTATGTCCGCACTCGCCTGACCCATAGTCTGGAAGTGGCCAGCGTGGGCCGTTCTTTGGGAATGCTGGCGGCAGAGGTTGTCCTGCGGCAAGCGCCGGAGCTATCTGAAGTGGTCATCCCGCAAGACGTTGGCACACTGGTGGCAGCGGCTTGCCTGGCACACGACATCGGCAATCCTCCCTTTGGTCACGCAGGCGAGGACGCCATCCGCGAATGGTTTGGACGATGGCCGGGACTGTCCGGATTAAACGAAGATCAGCGCCGCGATTTGCTCGAATTTGAAGGCAACGCCCAAGGCTTTAGAACCTTATGTGTGCTCCAGAATCCCGGTCAGCCCGGCGGCATGCAAATGACCTGCGCCATGTTGGCCACCATGATGAAATACCCTCGCCCGGCGGCGGCCGGGGAAGCCCAGAAACAAGGGGCCAGTGGCCGGAAATACGGGTTTTTCACGAGTGAAGCCGCCTGGTTTGCGCAAGTGGCCGAAACCGCCGGCCTTTTACCCAAGCCCGGCGGGAAACCCGCCTGGTACCGCCACCCCTTGGCCTTTCTGGTAGAAGCCGCCGACGATATTTGTTACCACGTCATTGATATCGAGGATGGATTCAAGACCGGGGTGCTGGATTTCGCTACCCTTTATCAATTGCATGAACCCTTTCTCGAAGCTCGCCACCGCCGGCGCCTTGATTGCCTGCCGGACCATTCCCAGCGGGCCAGCTACTGTCGTTCGGTGACCATCGACCATGTTGTCCGCCAGGTCATCGCCGTGTTCGATGCGCATTATGAGGGAATTATGGCGGGCTGCTTTGACGCTCCCTTGCTCGAGCACATTGAACTGGCTGGTGCCTTTGCCAGATTCAAACAGGTGGCTGAGACCCAAGTTTATTACGCCCGCCCGGTCGTGGAAGTAAAAGCCTGTGGCTTCGAGGTCATCGCCGGGCTTCTCGATGCCTTTGTCGAGGCCATCGAAGACCGGGCCGCCAAAGGCAGCCGGGCCAGCTCCCGCAGCCGCACCCTGCTCCAGCTCATGCCCCGGCCATTGCCCGACCTGGCCGTCTTGTCTCCCTACCAACGTATTTTACTGGCTACCGATTTTGTCGCCGGCATGACCGACTCCTACGCGGTGGAGTTGTACCAGCGGATTCGGGGGATTGCGTTGCCTTAACCTGGATATTGCTTTACCCTGCCGGGCGTCGTCAACTCGGGTTTACAGATGATGGCGAACTTTCAGGGCTGCTGGGCGAGGATAAGATTACGGCAGATACTTGATAGCAGCTACCACCAGACCGCCGACGGTAAGGGTAAGGGCAAAGGACCAGCGCATGAAACGGTCGATGCGTTCGGTGAGGTGTTCGAAACGTTGGTCCATTTGCTCAAAACGCCTCTCTATCTGTTCGAAACGTTTGTCGATTTGTTCGAAGCGCTTGTCGATGTGTTCGAAGCGCTTGTTGTTGGATTCCTGCATTTGCTGGAGCAGGGTTTCCATTAGATCGAGACGTTTATCGACTTGCTCGAAGCGCTTCTCCATCAGGTGGAAGCCCTGTTCCATCAATTCGCGCTGGTGCTTGAGTTCTTCTTCCACTCGCACGATGCGTTCGCGCAGGTCCAGATCGTAACGCACCGTGCTGGCGGGGGAGTGGGCCTCCATTTCTTCGCGGATCAGTCGGCGGATCTGGTCGATGTCTTCCTGGGCCAAAGCCATGCTTGTCGCTTGCCAATAGCAGTAAAATATGATGAAAGTATATCAAAATCCCAAAGAGATCAGCTCGTCAGGGCAATCCCATGACTGCTGTTTTTCCCGTTCAAACTTGATGTATTGAAGCCCCTCTCCTTCTGGGAGAGGGATTGGGGTGAGGGCTTGAGCCGATGAATGCAACGGTGTTTTCCCCCTCTCCCACGGCTCCTCTCCAGAGGGAGAGGGGAGAATCGGTTCATGCGATTGCCCTGCTGCCGGTATTGCTCGAACCGCAATAACCGATTCCGTTACAATGTAGCGGTATTGGAAGCAAAGGGGTATCGGGATTCATGGCAAGGATTATTTCTTTTTTATGCGTGTTATTAACCGGTTGCGCTAACCGGACAATCCCGCCGGAAAGTCTTGCCGGGCAGTTGGACTCTCAATCCCGGCCCCTGATTTTCGATGTGCGGTCAGCGATGGAATACCAAAGCGGCCATATTCCTGGCGCGATCAATATACCGTTTTGGAATGTTGCCGGGAAGATGACGCAGGCATTGAAACAGGCATGCCGAGAAAAACCCGTCGTCGTGACTTGCGAACACGGCCCCCGGGCTTATATCGCCGCCGCGGGTTTTAAAAGCCTCGGATGTAGAAACATTCGATTATTGAAAGGCCACATGCTTGGCTGGCGCGCCAAAGGACTGCCCTTGGAGAAGAGCGGAGGGAAATAAATTGGCACCCTTGACGAGCCCGGTGGCTATTACCGCTTGGCAATGCCAGTCGGTGGCCGGGAGCAGCAATGCCGCCTTGCGGCAGGCGCTACGGGAAAATCGTTGCCGGTTGGCGCCGCCTGGATTTGTTTCCCTGCCTTTCCCCACCGTGGTCGGCGAGGCTCCTGATCCCATGCCGGCCATTGCTCCCGCGCGGAAAGACTTCGATTGCCGCAATGCCCGCTACGCCTTGGCTGCCCTGGAAGCCGATGGTTTCCGGGACACAATCGAAACTGTCCGGGATCGTTACGATGCCGGGCGGGTCGGCGTGGTGCTTGGGACCAGCACTTCCGGTATCTATGATTCGGAACAAGCCTACATGCATTTTGTCAGGCACGGGCGTATGCCGGAGGATTTCAACTTTTTCCGCCGCCACGCGGTGCAAGCAACCGCGGAGTTTCTGCGCAAGGAATTGGCATTGAAAGGGCCGTGTTATGCGGTTTCCACCGCCTGTTCTTCCAGCGCCAAGGCGCTGGGGTCGGCGCAGCGGTTGATTCATACAGGGGTTTGCGATGCCGTTTTGGTGGCCGGTGTGGATACTTTGTGCCGCCTGACGTTGCGGGGGTTTCATGCGCTCGATCTGATCTCGCCCAGCCCCTGCCGCCCCATGGATGCGGAGCGTTGTGGTATCAATATAGGCGAAGGCGCGGCTATGCTGTTGTTGGAAAAAACCTGCCGCGACAATAGAGACTGTCCGCACTTGCTGGCCGTGGGAGAATCGTCCGACGCCCATCACATGAGTACCCCGGACCCGGAGGGCAAGGGCGCGGAAGCCGCCATGCGGCAAGCCCTGGCCATGGCGAATATTGAGCCGGAGCAAGTGGGCTACGTGAATCTTCACGCTACCGCTACCCGCCTGAATGATTTGGCCGAGGCCAAGGCGATCTCCCGGCTGTTGCGAGACCGGGTTCCATGCAGCGGCATCAAGGGCTTGGTGGGCCATACCCTGGGCGCTTCGGGGGCTGTGGAAGTGGTGGCCACATTGGTTGCCATGCTGGAGGGTTTTTTGCCGGGTACTTGTGGCCTGGAAACCCCCGATCCAGAGGTAAAATTGCAGTTGTTGCGCGACCCCGAAGAGAACGATCAAGTGGCTTTTGCCCTTTGCAACGCCTTCGGTTTTGGTGGCAGTAACGCCAGTGTATTGCTGGCGCGAAGCGGCATGGCGTTGGCATCACCATGAATCATTCGCCGGCTTTCTCAGTGTATTTGGCGGGTTGGGCCTGTTGCAGCCTTGATGAAACGTTGCCCGGGCGGTTGGGGTTCCCCGCGGTTTTGCCAGACAAGCGGCGGATTCCTGCATCGGTGCGGCGGCGGACCAGCCAGGCGGTACAGTTGGCATTAACCGCCGGTTTGTTGGCGTGTGAAGATGCCGGTTTGAATCCGGCTGATTTGCCTGCCGTCTTTGCCAGCGCCGGCAGCGAGATGCAAGTGACCGACCGGCTTTGCATCGAGCTGGCCAAGCCCGATGGCTGGATTTCCCCAACCCTGTTTCATAACTCGGTTCACAATACCGCCGCCGGTTATTGGAGTATTGTGACCGGTTGTCAACAGCCTTCGACCTCCCTGGCGGCGGCGGAAGCCACCGTGGCCATGGCCTGGCTGGAGGCCTGGTGCCGCTTGCAGAGCGGTGCCCGATCCTTGCTCGTGGTGTGTTACGAGGAAGTTTGGCCTGATTATCTGGAGCCTGGCGTGGGGCTTTATCCGGCTGCCCTGGCTTGGGTATTGAGTGATTTGCCAGACAACGCCAAGGCAATATTGGGCCGCCCTGAGCCATCGGCTGCGGCATTGGAAGGCGACGATGCCAGACTGGCCCATGAATGCCCGGCTTTGGCCGCGGCGCCTCTGTTCCGGGCAGTGTCTGCGGGCAAAACAGGCGGCGACATGGCCTTGGGGGCGGGGTGGTCCATCCCCTTGAAATCTTGTGGAGCCGACGAATGACACACCAACATCGATACGATGTCATCGTTGCCGGCGGCGGCCCCGCTGGCAGCACCGCCGCCACCTTGTTGGCCCAGTACGGGCATCGCGTTTTGTTGCTGGAAAAAGGGCGGCATCCCCGCTTTCACATCGGCGAATCCATGTTGCCTTATAGCGAGCCGGTCATCCAGAGGCTGGGGCTGGACTGGAGTGAGGGCAACGTGTTTAAGTCCGGCGCCGTTTTCATCGATGAATCACAGGAAAAGCGCATGTTTTTCCAGCTCAGCGGAGAAAAGCGGGCCTATCAGGTGGAACGCAGTGCATTCGATAGCAAGCTTTTCGAAAATGCCCGCAGGCACGGCGCCGAGACCCGGCAAAATTGCGCGGTGAAAGGGGTGGATTTCAGTGCCGGTCAAGTGGTGGTGGATACAAGCGATGGACGCGTTCATGCCCGTTATCTGGTCGATGCCACGGGCCGCGGTGCCATGCTGGGGCGGCGCCAGCGGACCCTGGAAAAGGTCAAAACCCTGGGGAGTTTCGCGCTGTATTCCCATTATGCTCCCGTCCGCGGACAGTTGGCGGAGCAATTGTTCAAGAGCGGTAATATCTGGATTTTGATGGTGGATATCGGTTGGATCTGGGTGATTCCCCTGGCTCCAAGGCGGGTAAGTATAGGTTTGGTAGTGCGCGGCAGAAAGCCTGGAGGAGTGACCACAGAAACATTGTTTCACCGCTATGTCGCAGGCTCTGCCTTGTTAAGTCAGCTCTTGCAGGGGGCGCGGCAGTGCTGGCCGGTCAAATCCGAGGCCAATTTCAGTTTTCTCAATCGCGCCCGTTACGGGGCCCGTTTTATCAGTGTGGGGGATGCGGCGGGCTTCCTCGATCCGGTGTTTTCTTCGGGAGTCTTTCTCGCCCTGACCGGCGCCGCCCGTGCCGCGGACCGGATTCATCAAGGTTTGGTGGACGGCTGCGAAGGCGATCCTCATCTTCATCAGGCAGACGATGCGGCCCATCAGTTGGGCTTCAATACCATGTATGCTTTCGTGGAGCGTTTTTACCAATCGCAATTGATCAATAACGTATTTTTTGAAGCCCACCGCGACGCCCAAATCAAGCAAGCTATCAGCGAGTTGTTGGCGGGAAATCTCTGGAGCGGCGACAACCCTTGGCAAGCCACCCTCCTCAAGGGAAGATTCCGCCTGGAGGGGATGCCATGAGCCCGGCGTCCATTCCTCCCCACTGTGATGTCGCCATCATCGGCGCCGGGCCAGCGGGCAGTAGCGCCGCTGCCCTGTTGGCCAGGGCGGGCGTCGATACGGTGGTACTGGAACGGGACAGGCACCCCCGCCCCATGGTGGGAGAGAGTTTGATTCCGCATTTCTGGAAATATACCGACCTGACGGGCGCAAGCGCCAAAATCGAACAACAAGGTTTCGTTGCCAAGGCTGGGGCAATCACGGTTTGGGAGGGCGGCATCCACCGCATCGCCTTTTCCGATTTCGGTTTCCAGCGGCCCGCGCTGCATGTGGAGCGGGACTGTTTCGACCATTTGTTATTACAGCATGCCGAGGCGTGCGGGGCGCGGATTTTCCAGGAAGTTGCCGCTACCCGGGTCGATGCCAACGGAGGTTCCCCCCGCCTGTACTACCGGGACCGGCGCGGCTCAAGCCCCGCCTTGGGAGAAATCAAGTGCCGCTATTTGATTGATGCCAGCGGCGCTTCCACGCTGGTGGCCCGCCAATCCCGCAGTAAACGGTTGGCCCAATCCCGGCACCAGTTTCTTTCCTTTTGGGGGTATTTTGACAATGCCCGCTTTTTGGCTGGCGATGGGCGCGGTTATCCCTTTCTGGCCTTGGGGGAAAAAGCGCCTGTCACCTTTGTCCTCTCCTATGAGGATGGTTGGATCTGGCATATTCCCCTGCGCCGGAAAACCAGCGTGGGGTTGGTGATTTACCGGGGCAAGGCGGGAAAAAAAGGCCCCCGGGAACGGTTGCGTTATTTTCTCGAAACCTGCCGGAAAACCCCCTATTTGCGGGAATTATTACAAGATGCGGCGTTTATCGGGGATTCTCTTGGTGGCCGGCCTGATTTTTCCTATCATGTGGAAGCGTTATGCCGGGAAAATATTTATTGCATCGGTGATGCCGGCGGGTTTGTCGATCCCATTTTTTCCCACGGGGTTTTGAATGCCTTTTACAGCGCTGTTTTGGCGGCCCTGGCCATTCAGGAATCGCTCAAGGACCGTTCCCGGCGACAACGTTACGCCCAAATCTGCGAAGCCAAAATCCGCCAGTTCTACAGTTTTTCCAGGGCACTGGCGCTGGGGGATTTTGATGTCAACGGGGTGGATGTCAATCTCATCAAGCGCTTCATGCGCGCGCTGCCCGAGCCTGAGCTGGAACTTATGCTGGCGGCTTCTCACATGACCCGCCGCAGCCAGCACTTTCGTGCCATGCTGGCAACCTCCGGCCTGGCCGAACTGACAGGGGGCATTGTGGACAAGGCCCGGACATTGGAGCATTTAATCGTTTAAACTTGCGCGAATCATCAATCTGACAAGACCGAGGTGGCTTTGGATGGAGAAAGAACAATTGAAAAAAATCATCTTGGCGGTGGCGGAGGAGATTGCCACCCACGAACAGGAGCTGACGCAACTGGATCAGGCAACCGGAGACGGCGATTTTGGCAGTAACATCAAACGGGGCGTATTGGCGATTGCCGATGCCGCCGATGAGATCGCCGGCCTGCCGTTTCCCGCTGCCATGCAGAAAATGGGCATGCTGTTGGTGACGACCGTGGGCGGTTCTTCCGGCCCGCTTTATGGTTCATTGCTGATGGCCATGGGCAAAGCCGCCGGCAAGGCTCCTGAAAATGCGGCGGAATTGGCAAAGGTATTTGCCGCCGGGATAGAGTCCGTCAAAGCCCGGGGCAAAGCCGACGTGGGGCAAAAAACCATGCTGGATGTCCTGGTGCCGGTACTGGAAACCCTGGAGCAGGGCGGCGGCGATTTGCTTGCGCGTATCCGTCAAACCGCCGATGAGGCACTGGAGAAAACCAAGTCCATGCGGGCGACCAAGGGCAGGGCGGCTTCCTTGGGAGATCGTTCCATTGGCCATTGGGATCCGGGCGCCCGGGCCTCGCAATTGGCGGTCAAGAAAATTTGTGACGTGCTGGAGGGTAGGGCATGAAAAAAATCATCAACCAACCGCAAAATGTACTCAAAGAGGCTTTGAGCGGCTTTGCCCGTGCCCACGGCGATTTGATTGCCTATGAAGAAACCGGCAGGTTTGTCCGGCGGAAGAATGCGCCCAAAGCCGGCAAAGTAGCGCTCGTCAGCGGCGGAGGTTCCGGCCACGAGCCCATGCACATCGGTTTTGTCGGCGAAGGCATGCTCGATGCCGCTTGTCCCGGGGAGGTCTTTACTTCGCCGACGCCGGATCAAATGATGGCGGCGGCCGAGGCGGTGGACAGCGGCGCCGGGGTGTTATATATCGTCAAGAATTATTCCGGCGATGTGATGAATTTCGAAATGGCGGCGGAGATGACTTCGGCGGCCACCGAAACTGTTTTGATTACCGACGACGTGGCGGTGTTCGATTCCACTCATACCCATGGCCGCCGGGGCGTGGCGGGAACCGTGATTGTGGAAAAGATTGTCGGCGCGGCGGCGGAAAGGGGCGATGATTTGGCCGCGTGCAAAGCCCTGGCGGAGAAAGTCAACGCCGCTACCGGCTCCATGGCCGTCGCCTTGACCAGTTGTACCGTGCCGGCAGCCGGCACCCCAACTTTCAGCCTGGCGGAAAACGAATTCGAATTGGGGGTTGGCATTCACGGCGAACCGGGGCGGGAAAGGGTGCAGGCCATGTCCGCCGATGAAATCGCCGGCAAACTGATCGATGCCATCTGCCAGGATCTCAAGCCACGGGCGGGCGAGCCCTTGTTGCTTTTGTGTAACGGCCTGGGCGGCACGCCTTTGATGGAGCTGTATATTTTGTTCAATGCCGCCGCCCGGGAACTGGAAGCGAGGGGGTTCGCCCTGGCCCGGTCTTTGGTGGGCAATTACTGCACATCATTGGAAATGGCGGGCGCCTCCCTGACACTCACCCGATTGGATGAAGAAACCAAAGCTCTCTGGGACGCGCCCGTGGTAACACCTAGCCTGCGTTGGGGGAAGTAAATCAAGTAACGCCGGCGAAAGTGCTTAACCCGGCAATCTTTATTGCCGGGTTAATCGTGGCGCAAGGATGCGCCGCCATCGGCGATAGCCGATGTCAGCCCTTGTCCGTCAAGAGATTCCGCGCAATATCGCCGATGGACAAGGGCGCGCAATCAAACGGTCAGGAAGACCTGTTTGATTGCCGGGTTAATATAATAAAAGATCGATGATCTGGAACCGGTCGGGCGATTGTTGCGGCACAGTCACGGTTGGCAGGTAATCCAGTCCCTTGCCGGTGCGGTTGCGGTATTCATTGAGCAGTCCGATGAGAACTTCCGCCACGATGCGGCCGCCCACCGGTCCCAGCTTGTTGCCGGAACCTATGGTCTGGGCTTCTTGCAGGCAATAGAACCACAATGGGGTTTGCTTGAAGCCCAAGGCTTTCAATTCATCGCTGACCTCCAGGACACTGCCCGACAGCTTGCCATCGGCTTCCATTTTGCGGGCGATGGCTTGTCCCGAAGGCAGCCGGAAGGAAAGCCCCCGCCGCAGATTGCGGGCCGCCAGGGAATCGCCTTCGATACCGGTGATTCTCCTGGGCATCGCCATCAGGGCATGAGGCAGAGCGGTATCGATTTTGCGCGCCATTTGAGTATCGGCGCCGCCGTTCAATTCAAACAGGTATTTCCAGTCGATCTTGTGCTGTACCCGCCTGAAAGCGCCCAGCTGGAAAACATCCACGTCCAGCTGATTATCGTTATAGTTATAACGGGCCCGGACCTGGCTATGGCCGTAACGGTAGGCGGCAACCGCAAACTCGACGGGCATGCAGGGCTGGCGGCCTTGATCGATTTTGTAGTAACAGTTGCCGTGTATGCAAATGTCCTCTAAAAGGTCATTGTCGATAATCCGTGGCAAAAAGTCTTCCAGAATCACCCGGTGATAATAGTGAATGACAGTATCCCGGGCGTCTTCAAAGCGGTGCCCGGTGGCGGGCAGGGCATTGAAAATCTTATTGTGGAATTCGATCATCCCCAGCTGCAGCTGGGATATGAATGGATTCTCGTCATTACGCGGGTCGCCGATGACCGCGCGGCGGATATTGCCGCCGACATTCACCCGTAACAGATCGCGGAACGGTGTGCCGCTATCCACGTCAACCACCGGACGGGTGATCAATCTGCCGTCGGGTTTATAAAGATAGGGGGTGGCATCCCGTCCGCCGGCATAGACACAATCCAGGTCCAGGGTGGGGGTGCGCATATTGCGGATTGCGCCGGGGACGGCCAAAGAATCCAGCCGGGAGACGGTATCCAGAGTGATGTCGTGATCGACGAATTGGCCAAAAAAGGTAAAACCGGCAGGTACGTTGCTATCGCCGATGGCGTCGGCGGCATTTTGCTCATCCATGAGCCCGTTGGTTTTGCCAAGCTCGTTCAACAGGTGCCTGGGGCTGGTATCGGGAAGCACTTCAGGAGGCGTAAATAGGCGGCAAAAACGCCCTTCCACTTCGGCGATATCTCCCTTGTAACAAGTACGATAGAGATCTTT
>JALSQY010000271.1 GCA_026985035.1 Methylothermaceae bacterium | reverse complement strand
CTCCGCGATGCAGTGAAGTCCGGTGGTAACCAACCCACGTATATCAGCATGATCCACCATCGCAAACTGCCTGGCCGTGCCCTGACCCAACAGGCTTCCATACGGAGAGAATGCCATGATGTGATGACACTTTGAATACCGGGTTTATCCACCCTTTGCCCACAGCGACGCAAGAGATAAGGTTGCTCTGCCATGGACAAAGCGTGGATAAACCCTCAGCGGAAAGCTGAAACACTTGACAGGTCAAAACATATCAGCCCGGATATTTCACCAGCCGGCTTCAGGCCTCTGGATAAGCAGCTAATGTATAAACAGAAATCACGGCGATTCATGTTAAAAGGCCAGGGCAGTCGCATGAACCGATTCCCCCCTCTCCCTCTGGGAAAAGGGCTTCAAGGCCGTGCAACCTCAAGCACGGACGGAAAAAATGACGGTCATGGGATTGCCCTATAATCAAACGTTTGATAGCGCCAACATTTTGACTCATTTCATCGTATAATATTGGGTTTTTTAAACCCACTTGAGCGCACAAGCAAGTCAAATGGCTTAAGCCCTAGTTATAAATACAATTAAATATTTTGAGAATACTATATGGCTGTAAAAAACCGCCTTCACCGCAGTGAACTGGCCGTTCCCGGCAGTAATCCAAGAATGCTGGAAAAAGCGCCCGCCGCAGGCGCCGATATGGTTTTCCTCGATCTGGAAGACGCCGTCGCCCCCGATGACAAAGAACAAGCAAGACGCAACGTCATTCAAGCCCTCAACACCTACGACTGGTCCCAATGTTCGGTTTCCGTCCGGATCAACGGACTGGACACGCATTATTGCTACCGGGACATCGTCGAAGTGATGGAACAAGCCGGCGATAAGCTCGACACCATCCTGATCCCCAAAGTCAATAGACCGGACGATATCTATTTTGTTGCCACCTTGTTGGACCAAATCGAACAGGCCAAACAACTAAAACCCGTCAATCTTCACATCCTGATTGAAACCGCTCAGGGAATGGACAATGTACGGGAAATCGCCCGCGCTTGCCCCGAGCGGCTGGAAGCCATGGTCTTTGGAGTGGCTGACTACGCTGCTTCCATTCAAGCCCGCACCACCAACATCGGCGGCGCCAATCCCGATTATTCCGTGCTCACCGATGCCGATGAAAGCGGTCAACGCCACTCTCATTGGGGCGATCAATGGCATTTCGCCATTGCCCGCATGGTGGTCGCCTGCCGGGCCAACGGGCTGCGGCCCATCGACGGTCCTTTCGGGGATTTCAGCGATCCAGAAGGCTACTTGTCTGCCGCCCGCCGCGCGGCCGCTCTCGGCTGCGAGGGCAAATGGGCCATTCATCCCTCCCAGATTACCCTGGCCAATGAGGTATTTACGCCATCTTCCACGGAAATCGACCGGGCCCGCCGGATTTTAACGGCCATGGAAGATGCCGCCAAGAGTGGCAAAGGCGCGGTTTCCCTGGATGGACGCTTGATCGATGCGGCCTCCATCCGCATGGCGGAGAATTTGATCGCGAAAATCGAGCAAATCGAAGCGCGAGAATCCAATCATTAAGAAAGAGAAGACTGAATGAATATCCACGAATATCAAGCCAAAGAACTGCTAAGGTCCTACGGCGTTGCCGTGCCGGTGGGGAATGTCGCTTTTTCCAACAGCCAGGCGGCGGTCATCGCCGAACAGATCAATGGCAACAAATGGGTCGTCAAGGCTCAAATTCACGCTGGTGGCCGCGGCAAGGCCGGCGGGGTGAAAATCGCCTCCTCCATCGAAGAAGTCCAGAAAATCACCGACGAAATGATTGGCATGACGCTGGTGACTCATCAAACGGGGCCGGAAGGACGGGTTGTCAAGCGGGTCCTGGTAGAGCAAGCCAGCGACATTCACCAAGAATTTTATCTGGGTTTTGTCATCGACCGGGCCAGCCAGCGGATTACCATCGTCGCCTCATCGGAAGGTGGTGTGGATATCGAAGAAGTCGCCACCAAAACCCCTGAGAAAATTATCACGGAAACCATCGATCCCGCTGTTGGCCTGGTAGACTTCCAATGCCGCAAGGTGGCCGCCGCCATTGGCCTGAAGGATAAACAACTGATGACCCAGGCGGTCAAAATCATGAAGCGGATCTACCGCTGTTTTCGTGACAAGGACGCCCTGCAGGCGGAAATCAATCCACTGGCCATCGTCGGCGACGGTCAATTGGTCTGTCTGGATGCCAAGTTCAATTTCGATGTCAACGCCCTCTACCGCCGACCGGATATCAACGAACTGCGCGATCTGGACGAAGAAGACCCCAAGGAAGTGGAGGCTTCCGGCCACGGCCTCAATTACATTGCCCTGGATG
>JALSQY010000270.1 GCA_026985035.1 Methylothermaceae bacterium | reverse complement strand
CACGAGCCTCTGACTTAATTAGTGGCCCTTAAGGGGTGATCCCGCCTCGTTGCTGTGTTTGTGGCGACTGTCGTTCACTCCATGTTTTTTATTTTTTTCAACTTGAATTTGAATTTTTTTATGTTATACGGTTTATTTGATCTCCCCTGGTGGGGTTATGTTGCGGTAACCCTTGGTTTAACCCATATCACGATTGCCGCGGTCACTATTTATCTCCATCGTTGCCAGGCCCATAGGGCGTTGGACCTGCACCCGGTCGTCAGTCACTTTTTCCGTTTTTGGTTGTGGTTGACCACCGGCATGCAAACTCAGGAATGGTCTGCCATTCATCGCAAACACCATGCTAAATGTGAAACGGAAGAAGATCCCCATAGCCCTCAGGTATTGGGTATTCGAAAGGTATTGCTGGAAGGCGCGGAACTTTACCGGCAAGCCCGCAAAGACCGAAAATCCATCGAGCAATACGGTTGGGGTGCCCCCAACGACTGGTTGGAACGAAACGTTTATGCCCATCCCCAGATGTCTCAGTTGGGGATTCCTTTGATGTTGTTGATTGATGTGGTCTGCTTCGGTGTTTTAGGGGTCACGGTGTGGGCGGTACAAATGTTGTGGATTCCGGTATGGGCAGCCGGGGTCATCAACGGCTTGGGCCATTACATCGGTTACCGCAATTTTGAGACCACCGATGCCGCCACCAACTTGATTCCCTGGGGAATTCTGGTTGGCGGGGAAGAACTGCATAACAATCACCACGCTTATCCCTCCTCGGCGAAACTATCCAACAAATGGTGGGAGTTCGATATCGGTTGGCTCTACATCCGGTTAATGGCCTTGTTCGGTTTGGCCAAGGTCAAGCGTGTCGCCCCCAAAGTCCGGGTGCGGCGGGAAGGCGGGGTTTTGAATGGAGAAACCGTGCAAGCCTTGATGCGTAACCGTTTCCATGTCTTGACCTTATATGCTCGGACGGTGATATTACCTGTTTTGAAAAGGGAATACCGGCTGGCCGACCGGCAGGTGCGCAAAACCCTGAAACAAGCCAAGCCTCTTTTAGTACGGGAAGATATCCAATTGGACCCGCAATCGGAACAGGTGGTGGATACAGTAATGAGCACCAGTGAAACCTTGCGCACCGTTTATCAATTCAAGGCCCGTTTGAAAGAAATTTGGGCACAACGGGTGCCTCATCCCGAAGTTCGCTTGGAAAAGTTGAAGGCATGGTGTCAGGAAGCGGAGCAAACCGGAATTATTGCATTGCACGAATTCGCTGCCCTGTTGCGCGGGTATTCGCTGCAACCCGTCATGGTCAAGGCGCCATAATTTCTTCGGCGCACCAGCTGTCAGTTTCTTGGAAGGAGATGGGGCGGGATCTGCCCCCCTCCGGAAAGCAAACTGACAGGTGAGTGATTTCTTCGATACCATGTTGGACTAAACCTTGTTCATGGTGGTAATGAAAGCTATACTCGGCCTCTCGGAAAATTGAGAGGCCGTTTTGCGTTATTTTCGCCTTTTACTCATCTTTTTGGTATGCCTGCCCCAGGTTTTTGCGCCCTTGCTGCATGCCCATGCCGGTGGCGAAACCTCTCGCACCCCTTTTCATCTGCCTGGTCTGGAATCCTGGGATTCGACTGAACCTGCCGCGGTTCCAGCCAGTTGCCAAAACCAGCAAGATGGTATTGTTGTCGGGTTGAGCCAGGGGGTGCGGTACAAAGCGGTCTTGTGCAAACCACCTCAGGCATTGCCGGCTGCGTCTTTTCCCATGGCCGTGCATTACGGTTCGCCGGGTGTTTGCTGTTTTCCGGCCTATCACGTTTCCCCTCTCGACATTAACTTATTTTCCCAACCCCGCGCGCCACCCGCCTGAATTTCCTTATCCCCTTTGTTTTAAGAATCTAAAAGCCAAACAGATTTAGCTTGTTTGCTTTGTTTGGAGGAAATGAAATGGGCAAATATTGGGTCTGGCTATTGGCCATCTTGATGGGATGGTCAGTCTACGTCAGTGCAAAAGAAGATTTGTTGATTCCCCACCGGGATGTTTTGGTCCGCGACCCCACCTTGACTTTGAGATCGGTGGTGGCCGCCGCCATCCATCAGTATCCCCGTAGCCATGTGGTCAAGGCGCTGGAAGAAGAATCCGGCGCTTGGCAGAAGCGGACCAAAGGATTATTGGCCGGGCCCGTGATGCTGGGCGCGACTTATAGTGGCGATCAAATCGGGGATGATACCGGCCAGTGGTCCATTGACACCGATTTGACTTTCATGATCTGGAAATGGGGTCAGCGGGCAGCGGCCAAGCAAGTGGCCGGCCGGGCCGCGCGCCATGCTCAATTCTACCGCCGGGCGCTGGGGTTGCAAGTGGCTGGCTTGGTGCGGGAAGCGTTGTGGGATCTTCAGCTCAAAAAGGTGGATTACGAAACCGCCCGCAAGGTATTGGCAGTGAATCAGCAATTGACTGATGCCGTGCGCAAGCGGGTAGAGGTGGGAGACTTGCCCAGAACCGATTTGTTGCTGGCCGAGACCCATCTCTTGCAGCGCAGAGCGGAAGCGGTTGCCTCCGAGGCTGAATGGATGCACGCCCGCCGGCGTTATTTAAATCTGACCCGGCTGGAGCGGGCGCCGGTTTCTTTCACCGAGTCCTTGAGTGATAAACAAGCGATTGATTTGGAGCATCCCTTGCTGGCGGCGGTGACCGCCAAACTGGAGGAAGAAAAAGCCCGGGTGGAATGGACGAAATATGAATCCGACACCGGTAATCAGCAAGTTTACTTCACCGTCGGCAGCCATCATGAACACACGGAGCGGGGAGGACAAACCATCAATGGCATGGTTGCCAACCTGACCGTTCCCTTTGGCGGTGGCAACTATCAGGCGCCCAATGTCGCTTCTGTACGGACGGCCTTGGCGGAGGCAGAAGCGGAAAGAGGGGAATTATTCCGGCGCTTGGAAAGGGAATTGCATGAAGCCGAACATGCTCTTGAGATTGCCCAGGTCCAAAAAGCCCAAGCCGAAGCGCGGCACAAATTGGCTGCGGAGAATTTAGAGTTGGGGCGCAAGGCGTTTGCGGCCGGAGAAATGAATTTGATTGATTTGCTCAAGATTCAATTGATGGCCCAAGCGGCCCTGCGGGATCTGGAGGCGTGGCGGGTCAAGGCCGAGCGGGAAGTTGCCCGTTACAACCAGGCGGTGGGAGAAATGCCGTGAACATTGTCTGGCTTTTTATCCTTTGCTTGACAGGCATGAGCTTCGCTTGGGGCGAGGCGGAGGTTTCCGTTGACAAAGAGTCCCGGCAACATCTGGGGCTTCAATTCTCTTATCCTCGCGTTGTTAATGAAATTCCCATTGGTCTGGTGCCGGCATCAGTTACGGTTCCCCCCGACGCGGAATATATGGTGAGCGCGCCTTTGGCCGGTGTCATTGATGAAGTAAAAGTGGTTCAGGGCGAGCCGGTGGTCAAAGGACAAATGCTTGTCCGATTGCGTAGCCCGGAACTTTTGCTTCACCAGCAGCATTTACTCAGTGCCTGGCAGGATTTCCAGGTGGCGAAGGCGAAATACGAACGGGAAAAACCCTTGTTTCAACAGGGCATCATTGCCAAGGGACGTTGGCTGGAAACCCGGAAGAATTGGCGGCAGGCAAGGACGGCCCTGGCCCAGGCCCGCGGAGCGATGGAAATTTTGGGGTTACCCCGGGAGCGGATTGACCGCTTACTGCAATCAGGGGAGCTCGACAGCCGTCTGCCGTTGCATTGTCCCGATTCCGGGGTGGTGACAGTGCGTGAAGCCGTACTGGGGCAGCGGGTTGAGCGGTTGACACCGCTTTTCAGGATTGCCTCGGTGGGGCGATTGTGGCTGGAGATGGCGGTACCTGCGGCGAAAGCAGCGCAATTGAGGCCGGGAGCCAAGGTAGCGGTTGAGAATGGGCAGGCGAGGGGTGAAGTGCGTTTGGTTGCCGGTATTGTCGATTCCGGAACTCAAACCGTGCGAGTGGTGGCCGAGTTGGTTGAGCGTGGGAGGGTCAGGCCGGGATTGAAAGTCAATGCCAGGCTTTATCGCCGGGCGGATCAGCCGGTAATGGAAATACCTAGAAGCGCTATTGTGGAGCACGAAGGTAACTCCTATGTGTTTGTCGTCAAGAGCGCTACACAATTTCAAGCGAGACCCGTGACTTTGGCGGCTTTGACTGACACTGCCGCTTATGTCGAGGCTGGCTTGGAGGCCGGCGATCAGGTGGTCAGCCAGGGCGTGGCGGCCCTCAAGGCCACCTGGGTAGGTGGGGAGGAATAAATGGGGGGATTGATTCAATTTGCCTTGACCCAGCGCATGCTGATGCTGCTGGGGGTGGTGGTGTTGGCGGGATTGGGCTGGCATGCCCTCAAAAATCTGCCTATCGATGCCTTTCCCGATGTTTCCACGCCCCAGGTCAAAGTGATTGTGAAAGCGCCGGGAATGACGCCGGAAGAAGTGGAAGCGCAAATCACTATTCCCTTGGAGCTGGAGCTGTTGGGGTTGCCTCATCAAAAAATTCTGCGCTCCATCGCCAAGTATGCCTTGACCGATATCACCATCGATTTCGATGAGGGGACGGATGTGTACTGGGCGCGCCAGCAGGTGGCAGAACGGCTTAACAATGTATGGGGGGAGCTGCCAGAAGGTATCAGCGGCGGAATTGCGCCGTTGACGACGCCTTTGGGCGAAATGTTTATGTTCACCATTGAGGGGAGCACCCTTGGGTTGATGGAAAAACGCCGTTTGTTGGACTGGGTGATCCGTCCGGCCTTGCGTACCGTCCCGGGCGTGGCCGATGTCAATGTGCTGGGTGGTCAGGTGCGTAGCTTTGAAGTCGTCCCCGATGAAATGAAACTGGCGGCCATGGGCATTTCCTTGGACAAAATCGTGACGGCCTTGTCCCTCAATAACCGCAACCACGGTGGTGGACGGCTGGATATTGGGGAGGAGGCTCTGTTGGTGCGGGCGCAAGGCCGAATCCAGACCTTGGAAGATGTGCGCCGGATCGTGGTGACGGAAAAAGATGGGGTGGTTTTGACTATCGGCGATCTTTGTCAAGTGCGGATCGGCATGCTGACTCGCTATGGAGCGTTGAGTGAAAATGGCCGGGGAGAGGCAGTGGAGGGATTGGTGCTCAGCTTGCGTGGCGCCAACGCCCAGAAAGTGGTGTCGGGGATTCAGGCGAAACTGGCTCAGATTGCACCGGGATTGCCCGCGGGTATCCATGTTGAGGTGTTATATAACCGGGGGAACCTGGTGAAGCGGGCGGTGCGTACAGTGACCAAAGCCCTGTTGGAAGCAATCGTGCTGGTTTTGGTATTGCTGATCCTTTTCCTCGGGGATTGGCGGGCGGCATTGACCGTGGCGTTGATTTTGCCGTTGGCGGCGTTGTTTACTTTTCTGCTCATGCGGCAATTCGGGTTGTCGGCCAATTTGATGAGTTTGGGAGGGCTGGCGATTGCCATCGGCATTTTGGTGGATGCGGCGGTGGTTGTAGTGGAGAATATCGCCACTTATCTCAGCCAGGCAGACAAAACCTCCCGCCTGCCTTATCTTCACATTATTTACCGGGCAGTGCGGGAAGTGGCCGCGCCTGTCACTTCCGGGATCCTGATTATCATAATCGTGTTTTTGCCCCTGCTGACCTTGCAAGGCCTGGAAGGGAAGCTGTTCGTCCCCGTGGCCTTGACCATCGTGTTCGCCTTGTCCGGCTCTTTGATCCTGTCTTTGACAGTGATTCCGGTTTTGGCTTCTTACATTTTAAGGGCACTGCCTCACCAAGAACCCTGGTTGCCCCGCATGCTCCATCGCCATTACCAAACCATTCTCGATTGGAGCCTGGCTCGTGGGCGCCTGATTGTAATCTCTGCCGGTTTTCTCATGGCAATAGCCGTCCTCCTGTATTTCCAGATAGGCAAGACTTTCATGCCGGTGATGGATGAGGGTGACATCGTGATCCAGACGGAAAAGCTGCCTTCAATCAACCTGGAACAGACGGTGCGTTTGGATCTTGCGATTCAAAAGGCACTTCTTGAGCGGGTGCCTGAAGTGGAACGGGTGGTCAGCCGGGTGGGATCGGATGAAATCGGCCTGGACCCCATGGGGTTGAATGAAACCGACCATTTTTTGGTGCTAAAGCCCCGTGATCAATGGCAAGTCCCGGACAAGCCCGCCTTGATCGAAAAGTTGCGCCGGGTGATGGAGAGTTTTCCGGGTATTGCCTTTGGCTTTACCCAGCCAATTCAAATGCGGGTGACGGAAATGTTGACCGGTGTCCGGGGTGATGTGGCCGTCAAGCTCTTCGGTAGTGATTTGGACCGGCTCAACCAAACAGCGGAAAAGATTGTCCAGGTACTCAAAGGCGTGCCGGGCGCTGTCGATGTGATGACCCGTAAAAATGAAGGGATGCAATATCTTGAAATAGAGATCGACCGTCTGGCGGCGGGGCGTTTTGGGCTGAATGTGGAAACACTGGGACGAATTCTTCGCAGCCAGATCGAGGGACTTCGTCTGGGCGTCGTGCAGGAAGGTATTCAACGCACGCCAATACTGTTACGGGGACCTGTCAGCTCCGGCCGCTTGCAGAACCTCAAAATCAGCTTGCCGGATGGCAGGGCAGTTCCCTTGGCTGCCGTGGCCAGGGTGAAAAAAAACGAGGGGGTGGTGGCGATAGAGCGCGAAAGGGGATTGCGTTATGCCGTCGTCCGGACCAACGTCAAGGGACGGGATTTAGTGGGGTTTGTTGAGCAGGCTAAACGTCAAGTGGCAAAAGAAGTTTCCCTGCCGACAGGGTACTTTCTGGAATGGGGCGGGCAATTTGAAAATCAGCAGCGGGCGGCGAGACGGTTGATGTTGGTGATTCCCGCAGCCATCGGTTTGATTTTCTTGATTTTATTCGCCACATTCGGTTCCGTGGGGCAGGCGCTGTTGGTGTTGGGCAATATCCCGCTGGCCTTGATTGGCGGAGTGGTGGGGTTGTGGTTGTCCGGGGAATATTTATCCGTGCCGGCATCGGTTGGTTTTATTGCACTTTTGGGGATTGCGGTGTTAAATGGCGTAGTACTGGTGACTCATTTTAATCAACTGCGGGCCTTGGGAAAGCCGGTGGCTGAAGTTGTCAGGGAAGGGGCCATGCGGCGTTTGCGCCCGGTATTGATGACCGCCAGTATCGCTGCTTTCGGGCTGCTCCCATTGTTATTCGCTAGCGGGCCTGGGTCGGAAATTCAAAGACCTTTGGCGGTTGTAGTGATCGGCGGGCTGGTCACTTCCACCGTCTTGACCTTGATTGTGCTGCCCCTGGTTTATCGTCATTTCAATGAGATTCGCCATGAATAGGAAATTTCTGATAACCTTGGTGGCCGACCCTGCCATGGAAGAGGTGCTGGTGGATTGGTTGTTAAGCAGCGGGATGAGCCATGATTTTACCACGAGCCATATTTACGGCCATTCCAGTCAGCATCAGAATCTCAGTTTGGCGGAACAAGTAACAGGCCGCAAGCGCCAACTTCGTTTTCAAATGTGTTTGGAAGAGTCAAAGCTCACAAGCGTGCTTGAACAGCTCCAGACGGATTTTAAGGGTAGCAACATTCATTATTGGATTCTTCCAGTAGCAGATGAAGGATGGATTTAAAGTGTTGTGGAAAAATGAGGCTTTATTTTGTCTGTCTTCCTGCATCCAATTTGGTAAAGGGTGTGGAAACGCGTGTTATAAAATTAAATTTGGCTCAACATTAATGTTAGCCGCCTACTAAAATTTAATTTAGAGAACGAACAAAAATAACTCTCTAAATAACTTACATCGATTATTTTTAGAAAGTATTCTAAAAAAATACTGAGTATTACAGTATTTTTGCGTAGAAAGTCGTATATTATCTGGCCTGGTTGTAGGGAAGGAGATTTTAGAAAATGGATGATTCCATTATGTTTGGGATGAAATCCAAGGACCACTTAAACACATCAAGCGGTGTCATCAGACCCCACACAGGGAAATTGCAGGCAATCGTCAAGCTCCTGGATGACGCTTCTGTGGTGTTGGCCATGTATTTGGCGCTGACACTCTTTTCTTATGATTTCAAGATTCAATATCTTTATGTGGCTATCTCGGGTATTTTGCTTTACCGGTTTTTTGCGGAATATTTCGAGGTCTATCACACTTGGCGGGGGGAGCTGTTTTACAGTGAAGCCAGACGGATAGCCTATGCCTGGTTCAGTGCCGTTGCGGTGCTGGTGGTTTTTTTGTTTTTGCTCAAGAGGACCGAGCCTTTATCACGCCTGGTCGTGGGATTGTGGACAGTGAATGCTTTTGTCCTTTTTCTGGTGCTGCACGGTGGCCGCCGTGCGATTGCATCGGCTCTTCGCATGCAGGGAAGGAATACCCGCACGCTGGCCATCGTGGGCGCCAATGATATCGGGTTGCGGTTGGAAAGAACAATCCGGGATATGCCATGGCTGGGATATCGGCTGGCCGGGTATTACGACGACCGGAAAGCCATACCCAAGCGCAGGCGTGTGGAAGGCGTCCATGTGGTTGGAACCCTGGAAGATCTCTACGAAGATGCCAAAGCCGGCCGGGTGGATCACGTTTACATTGTTTTACCTTTAAGCGCGGAAAACCGTGTCCGTTCCATCATAGACGAGTTGGCCGATAGCACGGTGTCGGTTTTTTTCGTGCCTAATTTCTTTGTCTTTAATTTGATCCAGGCCCGCTGGAACACGCTTCAGGGAATCCCTGTGGTCAGTGTTTACGATACCCCATTCGACTCTGTCGATACCCTGTTGAAACGATTGGAAGATCTGATTTTGGGCTCGGTGTTTTTGACCGCCGCTGCTATTCCCATGTTGTTGATCGCTTTAGGGGTTAAATTAACTTCCCCCGGCCCTGTGCTGTTTAAGCAAAGACGCTATGGATTTAATGGCGAGGAAATTGAAGTCTGGAAGTTCCGCTCCATGCGGGTATGCGAAGACGGGGACCGGGTTGTGCAAGCCAAAAAGAACGATAGCAGAGTCACCCCTTTCGGTGCGTTTCTCAGGCGCACTTCATTGGATGAATTACCCCAATTTTTCAATGTGCTTCAGGGAACCATGTCCATTGTGGGACCGCGCCCCCACGCGGTGGCTCATAATGAATACTACCGCAAGTTGATTCCCGGTTACATGCTGCGTCACAAGGTCAAGCCCGGGATTACCGGTTTGGCGCAAATTCACGGATTTCGGGGCGAGACGGAGACGCTGGAAAAGATGCGAGCGCGGATCAAATACGACTTGGACTACATTCGCCACTGGTCTTTATGGCTGGATTTCAAGATTATTTTTTTGACAGCGGTAACCGTAATAAAGGGAGGGATCCAGGGAGAAGTCTACTGATTGTGGAATTTAGGAAACGCTGAAATTCATCCATGAATGCTCATCATCCCTAGAATAATCAGGGATTTATTAGCACTTATGTTAGTGGTACGTCCTTGTGCCACAGCAAAAACTTATCCGCCCAATAATTCCACTTCACCGTTTTTACCCATAATCACCGTACTGGCGAGATTTTGAAAAATCCCGTGCTCGACAACACCCGGCGTTTCATTAAGGGCTCGATGAAGTGCCTTGCTATCTATTTCTGCCGGAAAGGTCATATCCAGTACCAAGCTGCCGTAGGCGCTGACCACAAACCCATCCTGGTTGGCGGTTTTGCGCAAACCGCCTTGTCCGCCTAGTTTTTCCAGTTGGTGCTTGACCATTTGCCAGGCAAAGGGCATGACTTCCACAGGGATGGGGAATTTTTCTCCAATATGGCTCACTTGCTTGGATTGATCAATCAGCACCAAGAATTGGTCACTGGCCCTGGCCAGCAGCTTTTCCCGCACCAGGTCGTAACCCCGCCCCTTGAGCAGGGTTAGATCCGGGGCTACTTCATCGGCGCCATCCACGTACAGATCCAGCCGGGACAGATGTTCCAGAGCAATCAAAGGCAAACCCAATTGTTGGGCCTTGATGGTGCTGACCACGGAACTTGCCACCACGGTGACATATAAATTCTCCTCCTGGCAGCGTTTTGCCAATGCATCGATAAAGCAATTGGCGGTCGAGCCTGTGCCCAGGCCGACAACCATCCCGTCTTGAACTTGTTGAACCGCATGATTGGCGGCAAGTTGCTTGTCGTTCATGATGGCAGGTTTTTGACCTGTTCCAGAATTTTTTCCGCATGACCCTTGGGTTCCACCAGATACTCGGCATAAGCGATATTGCCGTTTTTGTCGATGATAAAGGTAGAACGCCAGATCGCCATTTTTTTCACCCCGTTCTTTTCCTTTTCCCGCCAGACGTCATAGGCTTCGCAGATTTCGCCGCTGGTATCGGCCAGAAGCTCCACGTTGAGATTGTATTTGTCCACAAACTGCCGGTGACTTTCGCAAGTATCCTTGCTGACACCGATGACGACAGCGTCGTATTTGGCAAATTCACCCGCCAGCTTGGTGAAGTCGTTGGCTTCGATGGTGCAACCGGGGGTGTCGTCCTTGGGGTAAAAGTACAGCACAACATTTTTCTTGCCCAGATAATCGGAAAGAGAGACGGTTTTGCCGTCCTGATTGGGGGCGCTGAATGCGGGGGCGGGTTGATTTTTTTCTAACATGATTTCCTCCCAAACTTGACTGAAATACTCAGGAAATGAATATCACACTCCCAGAAAAAGATAAAGTCTTTTCTTCCAGAATTTCCCTCCTGGTCAGGAAGACCGGGAAGATTCCAATTGCTTCGAACCAATCCCTTCCCACCTCCCTTTGGGAAAGGGAGGGGTTAAGGTCGTGCGGTGGGTTCCCTTGGTAAAGAGAAATTTAACTCTGCACCCAAACTTCCTTCTTTACAAAGGGGGAGCTTCAACTCCCACCCCAACTTCCCCCCTTGTAAAGGGGGATTGAGGGGGATTTGCCAAAAAACCGGCTTGTGTTTTACCTATCCAGGCAATTTTTGAGATAGCCGGAAAACTCCGGCGTCCTGAGATAACCGTAGGATTTGT
>JALSQY010000269.1 GCA_026985035.1 Methylothermaceae bacterium | reverse complement strand
TGCTTCCCGAATCTCCGGCATGGAATTTTGCCAGGTATATACCGCTATTCACGAAGGCCCCTTCCAGCCTAACCCGGAAGAAATCGAACAATTGCGCTGGTATGCGCCGGCCCAAATCAGGACATGGTTGTCACAAGGTGGAAAGGGGTTAACCGGTACCGTGCAATATATTTTCAATCACTTATGTTACCCCGATAGCGGGCAATAGCGAAAACACAGACAATGGCCTGAAAAGTCATTATCGATAGGATATAAGCCCTGCATCAATGGTATAATCCCACACATTTTTTACCAGAATTCGCAAATTCCCGATGATGCAAAATCCCGTTGCACTGTTAACCAACATGATACGCCGGGGGCTGGACAAGCAAGTTCCCGCAACCGGACTGGCGGCTTTCCGGATGGGTTATGGCCTGGTGGCACTGCAAGAAATCGCCTTTCTCTATTATTTCCGCCACTTGATCTTCGATGAAACCCCATTCATCGATCCCGGCTCGCCGATGATTCCTTTCTTTCTGCTCGTTTGGGGCCTGTCGGCGCTGGGATTGACAGTGGGGCTGCGAACCCGCTTGTCGGCGGTGGTCAATTATATTTTCTGGGTGCTTTTCACCAGCTTCACCCCCATGTGGCGGGATTTCGACGGCGGATTCGATCAGTTGATGATTTCCTCTGGGTTGATGTTGATCTTTCTGCCGTCAGAACGGGCCTTGTCACTGGATTTGTTGCGGGAAAAGCTCCAGCGCTCCCGGCCTGGACAACGTTATCAACCCCGCACCCAGGTCCCGGTATTGGCTTATTATTTGCCGGTGTTGATTTCCCTGGGTTTCCTTTATTTCGATTCCGCCATCCATAAACTGTTTTCCCCTCACTGGCGCCATGGCATGGGGGCTTGGCTGCCTTCTTCCCACCCTTATTACGTTTCTCCCATCGATATGAGCTGGCTGCTGGAAATCAAGTGGTTGGAGCAGTTGATTGGCTATACGATCATTGTCTTTCAGTTTGTGTTTCCTTTTTTATTCTGGCACCGCCTGTTCCGTGTGCCGCTCTTGTTATTCGGGGTATTGTTCCATACCGGCATCACTGTTTCCTTGAATATCTATCCTTTCGGCCTGGGCATGCTGGTACATTATGCCTTACTGGTCCCCTTTTCCTGGTGGCGGCGTCTCGGCCGGTTCATTCAATTGGATCAGCCCCGATTGAAAGTCTATTACGATGGACAATGCCCCCTTTGCCTCAAGACCGTCATCGTCGGGGAGCACTTTGATATTCGCCGGGGGGTGGCTTTTTATGATTTGCAAACCCACGCCGCCAAGGAGCCGGCATTGGCGGATTTAAGCGAAGAAACGCTATTGCAAGACCTGTTTGCCGTGGATCAAGACGGCAATCGCTCTCAAGGATTGGATACCTATATTCAAATTCTCAAAGCCATGGGCTATCCGACACCCTTGGCCTGGCTATTACAACTGCCAGGAATTTATCACCTGGCCACTCGAATCTACCGCCATGTCGCTGACAGCCGCGAAAGAACCGGTTGTGATAGCACTTGCATCACGCCTTCCCCTTCCGAAAGCCTTTTCCAGGCATGGTGGCGGGAGAAGCTGGGCAGTCCCCACAAACAGGCATTCAGACTGGCGCGCCTGTTGGTGGTGCTGGGAATCCTGCAATTGAACAGCACCATTCATTACGGTCTGTTCTACCGCCTTAGCATGACGGCGGAAACCCCGTCGCTCCTTGGCATGATGAGCAATATGCTGCTGTCGCTCTCCCATGCATTCGTCGGCATCACCCCCCACGCCCTGTATCTGGCCGACCACTTCAAGGGTTATGACAAAATCTACGGCATTACTTATCTCGATCAAGCCGGGAAAGAACGCTGGCTGCCTTTTGTCAACAGGCAAGGACGGATGCTGACCCCGAATTGGGGACGGGTCCATTCCATGTGGGCGAATGTCGCCGTGACACCCAGGGTGAAAGAATACTGGTTGAACAAATATATCACCAAGGTGACGGCATTCTGGGGAACCCGGGTGGGACTCGATCTCAACCACGCCCGCTTTCTCCTCAAAGTCAAATCCATCCGTATGCCGGACCAGTGGGAGCCGCACCTGAGAGAAGAAAATCTAAGCCAACCGTGGCAGCCAGCCGGGGAAGTGGTGTGGCAAGACAAGGTCCCCCGTATCCGGTGGTTTGAAGAGGTATCATCCGGCTAAGGATTTCGGAGTATTTTCAGCGCAATAACGAAAGCAAAAAAACAGACTACCCAGAGCAGTACGGGACCAGCAGGGCCGGTGAATTCCAAATTGAACGCCTGGAAGCTTAAAGTCCGGCCTTTTTCTTTTGCCGGAAATGCCAAATACAACACCGCCACCAGACCGAATGCCGCTATTGCCGAACAGGGAATACCCAAGTTTGAAGCCAAATTCGAGTTGAGAATGGCAAGATTGTTTTGATCTTTCGACCAATAGGCTCGATAGAGAAATCGAGCGTAAAACCCCAGGCCGACAATCAAGAAAACGATGCCAACATAACCGGCATAAATATAAAAGTGATTCATTTTTCACCTCTTTTCCTCCCTTGATGTCTGGAAAAGTCTTTCTTGCGCCGCCCCTCGGCTGCTCCATCTTGGGCATCCAATGTTTGCTTGCGCAGATGGGACTCGCGCAGCACCCCCGCCCCCCAAATTCCCCACGAAGCCGTTTTCAACATCAATAAAGGAATGGCGATGGTTTTCAAGCCCCAAATCGCCACGGCAATTACCCCCGCTCCGGACAGGCTCCAGGCAAAAATGCCCGCAGAGCCCCCGACGATCACCTTGAGCGATAGCCTGCGACGGACCGCCCGATAGGTTGTTATGATTGTATGCTTCATCGGGCATAATATTAATCACATTTACAGCCCAATCATGTGACAAGCGTCGCTAAAATGCAACGTTTACCTAAAACATCAGCTTTTTTATAAATACACTCCTTTTTTCCCATTCTTTATTTATCGGCGTGCAAAAGCGGCTTCTTATAAAAAAAAAGAGGATGCCGCAAAAAACCATCCTTGAGCTTTTGCGACACCCTCTAAAACAAGAGGGGATACAATGTATTTGCGGCAGATAATCAGAAGGTTAACTGCCCCCGCACTTGAACGATGTCTAGTCCATCGGCTTCATTATCCGCCTGATTATTCCACTTTCTTCCCAAGGCATGGTTGGTATCCAGCACATGGGTATAATCCAGCATGAAACGGATGTTGCGATTCAGATACCAGTTAAGTGCCACGGAAATATCCTGGGCTTTGCCGCCACGCACATCTTGATCGTTCAGGTCGATCCATCCATAACGGGCCGCCACTTCCCACGCACCCCAACCGCCGGTTGACGGACTGAAATAATGGGCGGGTTTCAAACGCTTGAATTCCCCATCCTTGAGCTTATAGGAAGCCGCCCGGGTTTCTCCAGTCAACGACCAAGTTGCTTGTACGTGGAAACCGTTGAAGTCAAGATCATTCAAACCACCTTTGCGATTGACGAAGGCATGGGTGTATTCTCCGACCAAAGCCGCCGGCCCATATACAACCGCGGCTTCCGCACCGGCCAAGACAGTATTGTCCACGTTGGCGATATTGCCGGTATCGACCAAATAAAGACTGGATTGATGGGTCGTTTCAAAACGGAAGCGTTCGGTGCGGTCCTTATCGTCTGGCACCCGGTAGGCACCCCGGACGCCCAAGTGAATGACTTGGTTCTCGTCGTGGAGGGGAGAAAATACAAAGCGGCCCGCGGTTCCCCAACCTTCGTCCCCGCCCTTTTTGGGCGCGCCGATTGTGCTGCCATAGACACCCCCCGCCGCAAACCAATGGCTGCCATGAGATTGCAGACGCAGACCAATGGCTCGATCGACCACCGATTCCGTGAACGCATAATCCAATGCCCGTTCAACGAAGGGAATATCATTGGAACTCATTTCCACTTCCAGGCTATAGGGTTGTTTTTGGTGGCCAATACCGATAAACGGCAGCCAATCCAAACCGGTATAAGCCAACCACAAATCCTTGATGTGGGTCTTGTTTCCAGCGAAATCGTATTGCGCCGAATATTTCCAGTCCCGGTACATGACGCCTTTGGCATAAAGCCGGCCACGGCGGATCTCCACGCCATCGGTGGCATCTTCGCCACCGATATGGTCTTCGCTGTGATAGGCCGCCTGAGCGTGTAAGCGGCCGCCTATTTTCATTTTGAAATTGCCGTCCGGGGTTTTGAACTGCAATCCTTTTTTAAGGCTGACGCTCACATCATTCTTGGTCAGCGGCTCTTTCTTCTTCAAGAGTTTGTCGTATTGGGCTTTGGTAATGGCGCCGTTGGCGAGCAAAATATCAAGTAATTCCGCATCGGCAGCCTGGACATATCCCTGGCCTGCGAAAAACGCCAAACCGATCCCCCCAACCGGACCCCATAACTTTTTCAGTTGCATGCTTTACTCTCCAAAGATTGTCATTCAACACCGTCCAAGCAATATAACGATGAAATGTTAAGAATTGATTAAAGTTTTATGACGATTTGGTGAGCTCTTGTAATAATAAGCCTGTCGGCATTGTTACAGCTCGCTACGGCAACAAAAAACACCAAGGGGTAACATAGAGTTGCAATCTTTTCGTTTGGGGTTATTACTTATCGTCTTGGTCTCGATGTTTCCCTTTCTGCCTGTACAAGGAGATGAGCTCCTCAATGAAGAGATCTTAAGCCAGGAACAAAAATCCATTGAAACGGCGGCCTTGCCGGAAGAACAACGCCAACAAGCCAGGGAATGGCTCAGTCAGGCCAGTCAGTGGCTCAGGCAAGCGAAAAGCGCGCAAAGCAAACGCTTGCGCCTGGAAAAACAACTCCAGCAAGCGCCCGCCAAATTAGCCAAAATCAAGCGCTTGCTCAAACACCCGGGCCGGCTTACCACTCATTGGCCCGCCATCGACCTGTCCCTGCCCATCGATCAACTGGAAGTCCGGCTCACCAAAGAAAAAGGGCAATTGAATGCGGCCCGATCCGCGCTCGAGGAAAAGGAACAAGCATTAACCGACCTTTTGGCGGCCATCACGAATGATGGAAAAAAAATCGCCCAGTTGAGCCAATTGCTCGACGAAGTTGAAAATGAGCTCAAAACCATCGGCGGCAATTTCTCCGATCCGCTTATCCATACCCGGATGCTCGCCCTGGAAGCGCAGCGCCGCTGGCTTCGAGCGGAACTGGATTGGCTCCGCCTGCGTCACGCCAATGTCACCATTCTGACTGAACTCACCCGCGCCGAACGGGATTTATTGGCACTGGAGGTAGCTGAACGCCAATCTCGTGTCGAAGAGATCCGGCGCGCCATCGAATCCGTCCGTCAACGGCAAACCATCAGCAAAGCCCAAAAGGCGAAAGAGGCGCTGCGGGCGGCGGAAAAGGAAATCCGTCCCGAGCTGGAAAAAAATCTGGCGCTGTGGGCTGAATTGGAAAAGCTGATTGACGAGGATAAAAGCCTCAAACAAGAATTACAGCGCATCAAGGGTCTCATTAGCCGAATCAGCGACGATTTTGAGAAAACCCGGCGCGCCATCGAATTGCTGGGAACTGATGAAGCCTTGGCCCGTTTGTTGTTCCGGAGCTTTAGGTCCCTGCCCTCCCTGGCCGCCATTCAACAGGCCAGTGAAATACGCCACGCCAGGCTCCGCCAGGCGATCATTCGCCGTTTCGAAATTGAAGAAGCGCTGCAACAGCTCAATGATCTCGACGCCTTGATTGACCAACGGCTGCGGACTTTGCCCGAACCCGTCACCAAGGCACGCCGCGCGGTTCTCCGCCTCCAGCTTCGCCAAGCCTACAAGAACCGGCTTCAAGCATTACAAGCGTTACAGCAAGAATATACCCGCTATTTGAGCACCTTGTCGGAATTGGATGCCGCAGAAAAACAGTTGACGGAATTGGTCACCTCCTACCGTGCTTTCATCCAGCAGAAATTACTGTGGATTCGCTACCGCAAACCACCGTCTCTCCAGCAGTGGGTGTCCCCCTTGCAAACGTTTACGACAAAGAAAACCCTGTCACAATTCTGGCGTCAACTATCGGAAACCGTCAGAACCGACCCCACCCCTCCCTTACTGACGTTGGCATTTTCTGCATTTCTTCTGTTGTTACGCAAACGCGCTCTCGACGACCTTGTGATTACTGCCCGGGCAACCCACAGCATCCGCTCCGACAGTTTTCTCAATACCCTCCGCGCCCTGCTCGACACCCTGGTCTTGGCCGCGCCGTTACCGGTTTTTTTATACGGCATTGGCTTATGGCTCCAGCGGGCAGCCATAGGCAACGATACGCTGATGGCTTTGGCCCAAGGATTGATTGTGGCCGGCAGGCCGGCCGCCGCCATTGGTTTACTGCGTCAGATTTGCCGGCCGGAAGGGTTGGCCCACCGCCACATTCGATGGCTGCAAGCGACCCGGGAACAACTCTGGCGGCATCTTCGCTGGCTCTACCCCCTGGCTGTGATATGCGCCTTTATTGTGGCATCCACCAGCGAACTGACCATCACCAACCTTTCTTTAACCTTGGGACGTTGGACTTTTGTTGCCTTCATGGTCGTCGCCAGCGGCTTGGTCTATTTCCTGTGGCGCCGTGATGGCCCCATTCTGTCCCAGCTGGCCGCTTCCCGTCCCGGCTGGGTGGTTTCCTATCACCCCCTCTGGTTTCCGCTGGCCGTTGTCACTCCCCTTGCCCTCGCAGTTGCCGCTGCCATTGGCTATTACTATGCCGCTTATTACTTGGCCAAGGGACTATTCCGCACCCTTTGGTATTTTGTGGCGCTGATGTTGGTAAAGGATTTTCTCCTGCGCTGGATCTACGTCACCGAACGCCGCCTGCGCTATCAGAAAATCTTGCGCCGAAGGGAGGAACTGCGGGCACAGCACACTCAGGAAGAACAAGAAAGCGAACTGCCGCCCGTGGAAGAACCGGAAGTGGATTTTGGCCAGCTGGGCCAACAAACCCGGCGTTTGCTCCATATCGGATTTTTCTTCGCGGCGCTGGCAGGCCTTTGGTTGATCTGGAAGGATGCCGTCCCCGCCCTGTCCTTTCTGGAAGAAATCACATTGCCGATGACGACGACCAAAATAGTGGGGGGCGTGCCCAAAACGGTGCCCCTGACCCTGGCTGACTTGGTCACGGGCTTGTCGCTGGGCATATTAACCATGCTGGCCGCGAATAATGTCTCCGGTTTATTGGAATTTCTCATCTTCCAGCGCCTGCCCATGGAAAAAGGCGCCCGCTATGCCTGGACCACCCTCACCCAGTATCTGATCGCCGCGCTCGGGATCTATGTGGTCTTTGCTTCTCTTGGGGTTCGGTGGTCGGACATCCAATGGTTGCTTGCCGCGCTTTCGGTGGGGGTGGGCTTCGGCCTGCAGGAAGTGGTGGCCAATTTCATCAGCGGGCTGATATTACTGTTCGAGCGCCCCATCCGGGTAGGCGATATCGTGACGGTGGCGGATGTCACCGGCACCGTGTCCCGCATCCGCATCCGCGCCACTACGATTCTCAATTGGGACCGGCAGGAGTTCATCATTCCCAACAAAAAATTCATCACCGGGGAGTTTATCAATTGGACCCTGTCCGACCCGGTCAACCGGCTTGTAATCAAAGTGGGCATCGCCTACGGCAGCGACGTTCATCAAGCCATGAGCCTGATCCATGAGGTGGTGGAAGGCCATCCTGAAGTATTGGAAGACCCGAAGCCTCTGATTACCTTCGAAGAATTTGGCGACGATGCCTTGCTGATTATCATCAGGGCCTATCTCGGCAGTATGGATAACCGGCTGAGCACCATTACCGAGCTTCATCACGCCATTTACGAAAAACTCAACGCGGCGGGCATCGAAATCGCTTTTCCGCAGCGGGATGTCCACCTGGACACCCGTCAGCCGCTGGAAATCAAAATCACCAGCCCGGCAATGGACAAGGGCTAACCCGGATATTTCAGCTATTTTCCACCGCCTCATGATACTTGAGGCGAATCAAGTCCAGATCCACCTGCGGTTTGGGCCACTGCATCTTCAGGGATTCCAGGCTCTCCACCACAATCCTGGAGATTGCCAAATTACGAAACCATTTCTTATCGGCAGGGATGACAAACCACGGCGCATCATCGCTGCTGCACCGGGATAGAGCGTCTTCGTAAGCGTTTTGATAGGCATCCCAATATTGCCTTTCCCGGTAATCGGCTTCGCTGATTTTCCAGCGTTTTCTTGGGTTTTCCAGCCGTTTGCGAAAACGGCGCAATTGTTCCTCGGGACCGATATGAAGAAAGAATTTGAGCATATGGGTTCCGTTGTCCGCCAGCAGGCGCTCGAATTCGTTGATCTTGTCGTAGCGTCTTTCCCACACCGGTTTCGGCACCATTTTATGCACGCGGACAACCAATACATCCTCGTAATGGGAACGATTGAAGATAACCACCTCTCCCCGGCCCGGGACTGCTTTATGCACCCGCCAGAGAAAATCGTGCGCAGCTTCTTCCGCGGTAGGGACTTTGAAGCTGGTGACCCGGCAGCCCTGGGGATTCATGTAGCCCAACACATGGCGGATGACGCCATCCTTGCCGCTGGCATCCAAGCCTTGCAGGACGATCAGCAAGCTGCGTTTGTTTTCCGCATACAAAAGATACTGGAGATCCCGCAAACGCTGGACACAATCGGCAATATCCCCTTTCGCTTCCTGTTTGTTCTTATAGCCGGGCGTAGCATCGGTGTCGATCTCCGGCAGGTGAATGTTCTTCCCTGGCCGGACCTTGAAACGCTGAATGAAGGATGTCATTGCCATTTAAGCCAACCCCGGAAATAACGCGATCAAGCCATTGGCGATGATCTGCACGCCGATGGCCGCCAAAATCAAACCGGCGACCCGCTGCAGGATATTGATGCCGGTCACACCGAAAGAATCCTCAATCAATTGTGCTTTTTTCAAAATCCACCAAATGGCATAACCGACCCCGGCCACGACACCAGAGAGTATCACACGCCCGCCCAAGCCGCCTGCTTGATTGGCAATCACGACCGCCATACTGATCGCTGCGGGACCTGCCATCAATGGAATGGCCAAGGGAACGATTGCGATATCCTCGCGTCCGGCGGCTTCATCGGCTTCCGCCGCGGTTTGTGACAGAGCGCTGGTGCGGGCATGGAGCATGGAAACCGCCATCAACAAAATCACCAGGCCGCCACCTACTTGAAATGCCCCCAGGCTGATGTTGAAGAGGTTGAGCAGCAATTCACCCAACCACACGGCGGCCAGTAAAGCCAAGGTCATGGCGATTGCCGCGGTGCGGGCAATTTTAAGCCGGTCTTCAACCGGACGCTGGGCAGTCAACGCAAAATAACCGGAAACCGCATCCAGGGGGTTCACCACAATCAATAGGCTGATAAACGCTTTGATGATGAAAATCATGGCTTCCTCCGTCTAAAGTACGCAGTATTACCTGGTTTGTTCGAGTATTTTCCTCCCTTTTGGCGTCAATTCCCATAAAATCCGGCACTGTTGGCGTATGGCACATTGCTTACACAATGGCGGACAAGCCGGAGACAAAAGGCGTAAATAGCCCATTTGCACCAACTGTTGCAGCATTTGCCGTAATAAAGGTTCAGACACGCCCAACCGCTTTGCCAAACGGGGTACGTCTGTTTGCCCCTCCCTCGCCACTTCAGCCAACAGCTGTTTAAGCATTACTGGCCAACCACGAAGCGCCGTGATAGATTGCAACCCCTAGCAGGATTGCCAACAGTAATGTCACAGCAATATCGAACAGCGTCCAGCGCAGACTGCGGGTTTCCTGGTAGATCGTCACGGTAGTCGCAAGACAAGGCAAATAGACCATCATCACCACCAGAAACGCCAGGGCGGTGGCCGGTGAAACGGCTTGTAATAAAAGCGCGCGTAATCCCGCGCCTTCACCGCTGTATAACACACCCAGGGTCGCCACAACATTTTCCTTGGCCACAAAACCGGTCAGCAGAGCCATCAATAAGCGCCAATCCATGCCCATCCATTCGCCCACAGGCGCCAACATCCGTCCGGCGGCAGCCAGCCAACTGTGATCGATGCCTGGTCCTGGAAAACTGCTCAATACCCAGATCAGCACCGCCATAATCAAGATAATGCCACCGGCACGACGCAAAAACGCCAGGCAATGATGCCAGACGTCGAGCATGACGGTTTTCCAATTTGGCCAGTGATAAAGGGGTATTTCCATAATGAAGGCTTCTTGCCGCCCTTGAAAAAGAAAGCGGTGAAACAGCACCCCCAACAGAACCAAGAGCAGCAAATTGAAAACCACCAGCCCGGTGGCCACCACTCCCGCCCAGCGGCCAAAGAATATTGGCGTCAAAAATGCCAGGACCCCCAAGCGGGCGCTGCACGGAACCAGGGGAATCAAGAGGATAGTCAACAAGCGGTTCAGGGGTGACTCGAGAATACGCGTCCCCATCACCGCCGGCACATTACACCCGAATCCCAGAAACAAAGGAAGAAAGCTTTTCCCATGCAGTCCCATCCAGTGCATGCACCGGTCCACCATATAAGCCGCCCGGGCTAAATAGCCGCTGTCCTCCAAAACCGCCATAAAGGTGAAAAATACCGCCAGGATAGGCAAAAATGTCAGTACAGTACCCGCACCACCCAATACCCCGTCACTCACAAGATCCACCAACCATTCAGGCGCCCGCCCTGACAATGTTTGCTTTACCCATGTCTGAGCGGGAATGACAAGGCTCGACTCTAACCATTCCTGGAGCGGAAGGGCCACGGTGTAGGTAAGAAAAAAAACCGACCCCAGCACGGCCACCAGTACCAGCCACCCCCAGACGGGATGGATGGCGATTTTATCGAGGCGGTCTGTCAGGCTAATGCGGCCCCTGCGAATTTCATGGACAGCTGCCCGAAGCAACCGCGCCACCCACTCATAACGGCTGCTGACAACCGCCAGTATAGAGTCTTCATGATGATGCAAACGCTCCGAGAGCGACCGCCAACATTCCGCAGGCACCCAAGACTTAACTTTTTCCGTGATTTCC
>JALSQY010000268.1 GCA_026985035.1 Methylothermaceae bacterium | reverse complement strand
CTGGCGGAAGCCTTGTTGCGAATTCCAGATCCAGCCACCGCCGACCGGCTGATCCGTGACAAGCTCAGCCAGGGCCACTGGGACCGGCACCTGGGACACAGCCATTCCCTGTGGGTGAATGCCTCCACCTGGGGGTTGATGTTGACCGGCAAGCTGGTGCGGCTGGAAAGTGACGAACACGCCGGCGCCTTGCTCCGGGGATTGGTGAAACGGGGAGAACCCTTGATCCGCGCGGCGGTTTATCAGGCCATGCAGATCATGGGCGGCCAATTCATTCTTGCCCCTACCATCGAGCAAGCGCTGGAATGCAGCTCGGACGAATGGCGTTATTCCTACGATATGCTGGGTGAAGCGGCGGTGACGGCAAAGATGGCGGATGGCTATTTCCAAAAATACAGTCATGCCATCGCTGTGTTGGGCCGCAATCATCAAATGGACGATGTTTGTGCCGCCCCGGGCATTTCCGTCAAGCTCTCCGCCCTTCATCCCCGCTATGAATATGCCCAGCGCCGCCGGGTACTGGAAGAAGTCGCCCCCAAATTGCAAGCCCTTGCCCGGCAAGCCAAATCGGCCCGAATCGGCTTGACCCTGGATGCCGAAGAGGCGGACCGGCTGGAACTGATGCTCGATCTGTTCGAACGGGTATTTCAATCTCCCGGCCTGAAAGATTGGGAAGGCTTTGGACTGGCGCTGCAGGCTTATCAAAAACGCGCTGGTCCGGTGCTCGATTTCCTCATCGAGTTGTCCCGCCGCGTGGGAAAGCGCATCCCACTGCGGTTGGTCAAAGGCGCTTATTGGGATACGGAAATCAAGGGCGCCCAGGAACAAGGGTTGAGCGGCTATCCGGTTTTTACCCGTAAGGTGAATACCGATGTTTCCTATCTGGCTTTGGCCAAACGTATCCTCGGCCATGCCGATGCCATTTTTTATCCCCAATTTGCCACCCACAATGCCCATACCGTGGCCTGGATTGTGGAGAACGCGGGTGATGTAGTGTATGAATTTCAGCGCCTGCACGGCATGGGGGAAGCCCTCTACCAGGCGTTGAAGGCCCAAGGTGTAAAGGTGCCTTGCCGGGTTTATGCGCCCATAGGCGGTTATAAGGATCTGCTGCCTTACTTGGTCCGCCGGTTGCTGGAAAATGGCGCTAATACCTCTTTCATTCATCGATTGGTGGATGAGAACCTGCCAGTGGCGCAATTGGTGGCAGATCCAGTGGAAAAGGTACGGGGACTGAAAGAGATTCCTCATCCACGAATACCGTTGCCTTCAGATTTGTATCTGCCGCAGCGCCGGAATGCTCAAGGTGTCAATCTGGCGGACCCGATTACCTTGGCCGAACTGGATCAGGCAATGACCAAGGCTTCGCGCAAGCCGAGGCAAGCCGCGCCGGTGATCGGCGGTGAACCCAAATCCGGCCGCTTCGAGCCGGTGCTCAGCCCGGTGGACCGGCAAGCCGTCGGTCAAGTGTCACAGGCCGACGCTGAAAATATCGAACAAGCGTTCGTTCTGGCTGAACGCGCCGCGGAAGCATGGGACCAAACGCCCGCCCACGAGCGGGCGGAAATGTTAGAGCGGGCCGCCGGGTTGCTGCAGGGCCACCGCGCCGAATTGATGGACTTATGCCTACGTGAAGCGGGCAAATGCTTGCCTGACAGTGTGGCGGAAGTGAGAGAAGCGGTAGATTACTGTTATTATTATGCCGCTGAAGTGCGCCGCCTGTTTGCGGAGCCCATCCCCTTGCCCGGCCCCAGTGGCGAGGTCAATCAAATGAAGCTGCATGGACGGGGACCTTTCGTATGTATCAGCCCGTGGAATTTTCCGCTGGCCATCTTTACCGGCCAGATTGCCGCTGCCTTGGCGGCGGGGAATCCGGTGCTTGCCAAGCCTGCAGAGCAAACCCCGCTGGTTGCGGCATTGGCGGTGGAGCTGCTGCATAAAGCCGGGATTCCCCCCGATGTCTTGCAACTGCTTCCTGGCGGTCCCGAGGTGGGCGCAAGCCTGGTCAGCGACAACCGGGTGCGGGGCGTGGCTTTTACCGGCTCGACCGAAACCGCTTGGGCCATTCAACAAAAGTTGGCGGATCGCAAGGCTCCCATCGCGGCATTGATTGCCGAAACCGGCGGCCTGAACGCTATGATTGTGGACAGCTCCGCGCTCCCGGAACAAGTGGTGAAAGATGCCCTGACCTCCGCTTTCAACAGCGCCGGGCAACGGTGTTCGGCCTTGCGGGTGCTGTTTCTGCAGCGGGAAATCGCCGATTGTTTGTTGGACATGCTGGCAGGTGCTTTGGATGAATTGGCTGTGGGGCATCCTGGCAAACTGGCCACGGATATCGGGCCGGTCATCGATGCGGCTGCTCAAGACCGCTTGCAACGCC
>JALSQY010000267.1 GCA_026985035.1 Methylothermaceae bacterium | reverse complement strand
TGCCTTACCCTTTCCAATACCTGATGAATGTTGAGCTTGATCTTTTGGGGGGCTTGATGGGGAACGAGCAAACGGTCGATGAGCGTTTGCAGGCGGTCTGCTTCGGAAATGATGATATCGGTGTATTCTCTTAGTTCCCTGCTGCCCAATTCCGCGCTCAGCAGTTGTGCGGCACCGCGAAGCCCGCCCAAAGGATTTTTGATTTCATGGGCCAGACCGCGGAGTAGTTGCTGTACGGCATTTTGCTGGGCAAGCCATTGTTCGTCCCGGGAAAGTTGTTGATAGCGGACGATATCTTCCACTTCCATGACGACCGAATTAACCCGTTCTTCTTTAAAAAGGGGAGTCATGGTGCAGTGCACTATCCGTTTGCGGTCAGTGAGGTTAAGCGGTAGATACCGTTCAACCAAAGTAACGCCGCTCGTGATCGTCCTTTCCAGATCGTGGCAAATTTTTCCGCCTTGCTCACCAAACAGATGGCGGGCATTGAGTTTGTGGGCTTGGCGGGCGCTGAGTTCAAACAACATTTCCCCGGCCGGATTAATGAAAACAAGTTGTTGCTCCAGGTTGAATACCAAGACAGCATTGCCCAAATGGTCGAGAATCCGTTGGTGGAAGGTTTCTTCGTTCATCATGATGAGATAAGCACATATTGCGCCAATAGAAAGATAGATACGGTTATGGGAAGAAAGTTTCTTTGGCTGCACTATTATGGTGCTTTAATGTTACATTATGGGGCGCATCTATCTTGTTTGGTTTGAAAACTTGCGGGTTGGTGGTGGCACAAAATGTGCAGTGATCTTATGGGGTTGCACATAAACCGTACAGGGAGAATGATCATGAAACTTGTAACCGCAGTTATCAAACCGTTTAAATTGGATGATGTCCGGGAGGCTTTATCTGAAGTAGGGGTTGCCGGCATTACCGTCACTGAAGTCAAGGGTTTTGGGCGTCAGAAAGGTCACACCGAGCTTTACCGGGGCGCGGAATATGTCGTCGATTTTCTGCCCAAGGTCAAAATCGAAGTGGCCGTCTCCGAGGAACAACTGGACCAAGTGGTGGAAGCAATCCAAAACTCTGCCAGGACCGGAAAAATCGGGGATGGAAAGATTTTTGTGGGTCCGCTGGAGCAAGTGATTCGTATCCGGACCGGAGAGTCGGGCACCGAGGCGCTATAACGCTAAATAAAACATCGAAGAAAAACGCTTTAGAGGTAATAAAAAAATGGAAAAAATCATTGAAGTCAGCTACGCGCTGGATACATTTTACTTTCTGATGACCGGGGCGCTGGTCATGTGGATGGCGGCGGGGTTCGCCATGTTGGAGGCGGGGTTGGTGCGTTCCAAAAATACGGTGGAAATTCTCACCAAGAATGTTGCCTTGTTCGCGGTTGCCTGTCTCATGTATATGTTGGTGGGCTATCAGATCATGTATCCCGGATCACCGGTCAATGCCGTTTGGCCAGGGATCGGTTTCCTGATTGGCGAAGATCATACCCTGGAAGAAGTGCTGAAAAGCAACGGCGAGGTGTATTACTCGGTAATGGCGGATTTTTTCTTCCAGGTGGTGTTCGTCGCCACGGCCATGTCCATTGTGTCAGGCGCGGTGGCCGAGCGGATGAAGCTGTGGTCTTTTTTGCTGTTTGCCGCGGTCATGACTGGCTTTATTTATCCCATGCAAGGCTATTGGAAGTGGGGCGGCGGCTTTCTTGATCAGCTGGGATTTTTGGATTTCGCGGGATCGGGTGTTGTGCACTTGTGTGGAGCCACAGCAGCATTGGCCGGGGTACTGTTGCTAGGGCCCCGTGCAGGTAAATATGGCCCAGATGGTGAGATTCATCCCATCCCTGGCTGCAACTTGCCCCTTGCCACCCTGGGAACATTTATTTTGTGGCTGGGCTGGTTTGGGTTCAACGGCGGTTCGGAGCTGAAAGTCTCCGATGTGGGGGAAGCCAATGCGGTGGCCAAGGTATTTGTCAATACCAATATGGCCGCCTCGGGCGGTGCGATTGCGGCGCTGTTGACCGCGCGGGCGTTGTTTGGCAAGGCGGATTTGACCATGATGCTCAACGGCGCGTTGGCCGGCTTGGTGGCCATCACGGCGGAACCTTTGACGCCGGCGCCGCTGTTGGCAACGATTATCGGGGCGATTGGTGGTGTCATCGTGGTGTTCTCCATTGTATTCTTTGATAAAGTGCGTGTGGACGATCCGGTTGGCGCGCTGTCGGTTCACGGCGTCGTTGGGATTTGGGGGCTGTTGGCGGTTTGTTTGTCCAACCCCGATGCCAAGTTGATCGCGCAGTTGATCGGCATTGTGACCATATTTGGTTTTGTGTTCGTAGCCAGCTTTGTGACTTGGTTCATTATCAAGCTATTGATTGGTATTCGCCTCA
>JALSQY010000266.1 GCA_026985035.1 Methylothermaceae bacterium | reverse complement strand
CGGAGGAGTTGGCTAAAAAGTCCATCGCCTTGGCCCAAGGCAACAAAGGATTGATTCAGAAAAACTGGCGTTTGATTGCCAAAGCGAGAGAAATGAACGGCGACATCAGCGGTGCCCGCCGCGCAGCAGCAAAAGCCGGTGCTTCCTAGCCGGATATTTCATCAGTATCCCGGATGCTGGCGCAGAACAGGCGTGCCTGGACCAGCCAGGGCCGGGATAGGATTTGGGCCGGGGACAAAATGGCTTTTGCCTTTTCTCAGGAATGACTGTGATTTATGTTTATACATCCGTTACTTATCCAGAGGCCCAAAGCCGGCTGGTGGAATATCCGGGCTAGTCATTGTCGAATTGGGCAAACCATTGTCCGGCCCCACCGGGGCCTGAAGGATCATAGTACAAGGTCCGCAGTTGAAGGTGGCCGGTCGGCCCCAGTTCCGGTCCGGGTACCATGGTGCGAAAGGCTTCGCCGCCCATCAATTGATGGGTGATGGTTTGATAGAGGCGGTTCAATTTCCCGCTGCGGACGACGGTATCGAGCATGGTGGGTCCGGCAATCAGATAGATGCTGCGGTAACCCAGTTGTCCCAGCATGGGAATCAATTTGCCTCCTTCCACCATGGTGCCGGCACCGGCGAAAATGACGGGATATCCCTCCTTGCGCCAGGCATCGACTTTCCACGGGTCTGCTTCTTCTCCGGTAAAAATGTAAACTTTCTGGCGGTGCCGGTGAACCGATTCGGGGATGACAAAATCCAGGCTGGCGCTGGCAATCGCGATTGCCGGTTGTGCGGGCAGGCCTTGATTGCGCCGCCACTCTACCAGGTCACTGCCTTGTTCGTGGGCGCCGATTTGCAAAATATTCCCCAGCAATCCCTGCTGGAGAGCCCGCAGGTAACCCCCATGAGTGATCAGGCAATCGGCCTGGGCTTCCAGTTCCAGAAACAAGCGGAAATCCGCGGGCGTGGTCAAGCTTTTGGGCAGATAGGTCTGGCCGGTTTGAAGATCTTCCAGCGCAATCCTGCCATCCAGGCTGGCGAGAAAATTCGCGTAAACAAACGGCTGGTTCGTGGCGCCCAGTTGATGCAGGTTATGTTCCAAGTAAAGCCCCGCAAGCCAGGCTGGCGTGTAGGGAGGCGGGTAGAGTCGAAAAATTTGTTTTTGCATACTGGCCAAGTGATAATTAGCAAGATTGGCTGACAGATATTATCGGCCTTTATTCAGATTACCGATTAGCCTAACAAAAAGGGAAGCGTTCAATGGAAAAACCCTATATTCTCCACATGCTCAGCACCGAAAAGAATTTAAGTCCCTTTGATGTCAACATGGCTCAGGACGCCGGTTGGCAAGTGACTATGCCGTATTTGCACGTCAAGGAAGACGAAGTACAGGGTTTGGTTCAGGATGCGATTTTTTCCCGCGGGCCTGCGGGAGTCAAACGGGAAGCTGTATTTATCGGCGGCCGGGATGCCGAGTGTGCTGTCAAAATGCTCAAGATCGCCAAAGAGTCGATGGTGCCGCCGTTCGAAATTTCGGTATTGGCTGATCCCAGCGGCGCATTCACCACCGCGGCGGCAATGGTGGCGGCGGCAGAAAGAGAATTGGACAATAAATTCGATACCGGTTTATCCGGCAAAGTGGTTTTGATTCTGGCGGGTACCGGGCCGGTGGGGCAAATCGCCGCGGTTTTGTGTGCCAAGGCGGGCGCTACCGTCACAATCATGGGCCGGCAAAAGGAAAAGTCCGAGCGGGTTGCCAAAATAGTCAATGAATTTTTTGGCGAGGGGCAAACCAACATCGCCGGCGAAGGCAATGACAAATTGCCGCAGCTCTTGCCCGAAGCCGATGTGATTTTTGCGACTGGCGCGGCCGGTATTCAATTGCTCACGGCGGAGCAAGTGGCGGCGGCGCCCAAATTGAAAGTGGCGGCCGATGTCAATGCCGTGCCGCCGGAAGGCATTGCCGGTATTGATGCCATGGCGGACGGTGCGCCTATTGCCGGGTCTCCTTCCGGAGCGGTGGGAATTGGCGCGCTCGCCATTGGCAATATCAAGTACCAGGCCCATCACCGGTTGTTGAAACTCATGCGCGAGACGGACAAGCCAGTCTATTTGCATTTTGACCAGGCCTTCGAAATGGCCCGTGAATTTATCAAATCCAAAAAATAATCTCAGCAGCAACAGGATAATAGCCTCATGACCACACCCAGTGTATTGCATATGTTTGGCCCCTTGCCCCAGGTCAGTCCTTTTGACATCAATATGGCCGTGGATGCCGGGTTCGATCATATATTCCCTCACAGTAACGTTACCTTGGACCGGGTCCATGGATTGACCCAGGACGTGATTTTTTCCCGCGGCCCCAAGGGGGTGAAACAAACCGCCATTTTTATGGG
>JALSQY010000265.1 GCA_026985035.1 Methylothermaceae bacterium | reverse complement strand
CTCACGCGCCGATTCGATACGCTCAAACGGCTGTGAAGGAAAGTCCGGGATGTATTTCATCGTCCCAAACAGACTTTCGGAATAAGGGTTGTCATTGCTCACCGAAGGTCGGCTGAATGACGGCACCACGCCCAGATGTTGCAAAGTGGCCAGCATGGTAGCGCCTTTCATGGGTGAGCCGTTGTCCGAGTGCAGTACCAGACCTTGCTCATGGATGCCTTCGGCCAGACAGGCCTTGCGTATCAGCACTGCCGCATGCTCAGCGCTTTCCTGTTCATGCACTTCCCAGCCCACGATCTTACGGCTGTAGATGTCGATGATCAGGTACAGGCGGTAGAACAGGCCTTTGGTCGTGGTGGCCAGGAAGGTAAGGTGAGTAGACCCGGGGAATTGCACCCCGAGCCTCTCGCAGAACGGTACGTGAACGTCTCCGCTCATACCGCTCCCATCAAGCAAACGCACCTTTCATTCCCTCGCGCCAATGAACAAACAATCCCGGGCTTTGGCGCATGCACCGTTCAAGAAACGCGATGGCTCGCGTTTTCGAGAACCGCAGTGCTTTGTATTTGCGCATGGCCCAGCGAACCAGGGTTTTGTTGATATGCCGCCAAACAGCGTACAGGGCAGAGCGGTAATACCGACCATAATAGGACAGCCAGCCGCTGAGCACGGGGTTTAGCCGTTCGGCTATTTCATTCAACGTGAGGTCCGTTCGACTACGCAGTCGTGTCTTGCGGATCCGGGTTCGCATCGCTTTTTGAGCATCTCGGCTCACCGCCGGGGTGAATCCCAGTATCATTCTTTTCTGACGGGCAATCCAACAGCCTCGACGGCGGAAGGTATAGCCCAGAAAGTCGAACGATGTGTGGGTGTAGTTTCCCTTGCGGCGCCCATCCTTGCAGTAGACAATCCGGGTTTTCCGGGGGTGCAGTTCCAGACCGCATTGCGCAAAGCGTTCGCCAATCACTTTCAGCAGAAAGCGGGCTTGGGCTTCGCTGTTGCAATGTAGCAGCCCATCATCGGCGTACCGACACCATTCTATGTGCGGATAGTGACGTTGGAGCCACTTGTCGAACACATAGTGCAAGTACAGATTGGCCAATAGTGGACTGATAACCCCGCCTTGTGGTGTTCCCCGCTCCCTTGCTTGTTGCGTGCCGTCAGTCATCTGCATTGGCGCTGTCAGCCAGCGCCGGATGTAGAGTTTGATCCACGCTGTGTCGGTGTGTTTCTCTACCGCTTTCATCAGCAGGTCATGAGGGATGTTGTCAAACAGTCCTTTGATGTCGAATTCAAGCACCCAGTCGTGGTTCCAGCACCGTTTGCGCGTGACGCCAATGGCATCCAGCGCCGATTTCCCGGGCCGGTAGCCATAGGAGTCCGGCAGAAAGTGGGGTTCCACTGTGGGTTCAAATTCGAGTTTGACGACCATTTGGGCGATTCGGTCATTGACCGTGGGCACTCCCAGTAGCCGCTCTCCTCCAGATTTCTTCGGGATGGGCACTGCCTTCACTGGCGGTGGCATATAGCTGCCCGATGACATCCGGTTCCAGAGCTTGTACAGGTTGTCTTTGAGATCCTCCTCATATTCCGCAATCGATTGTTTGTCGACCCCTGCAGATCCTGCATTGGCCTTGACGAGGCGGTACGCCTCGTACACTCGGTGCTTGGAAATGTTAAATGGTTTTGCCGGGCCTGCGACCTCCTCCCGGGGTTTCCCCGGTTGGGCTACAGTCCGCGGCGGCTTGACGCTGCCCCTTCGCTCCACGCCCATTACAGACGCCTCAACACTACTACGAGCAGCTCCGCCCCAGTATCACGCTTCGATACGCTCGACCTCGCCGTTTTAGCGACTTGTGTCTTCTCTCTTAGCATCGTGATGACTGGTTCCCGCAGTTCCCAGAAAGAGCCTGATATCGAGTCGCGCCCACTTTACGCCGGACACCGCTTGCGCAGCATTCGGAATACACTCGCAAACTGATCCCGGGGTTGGGACACGCCCCCGGTTTTGATGTCATGTCTGGTTCTCGACGCGTCAACATGGGTTCGGGTTTACTCGCCTCTCGATATCGTACCTGATGAGGTCTTTGCCTCATCGTTTCCTCAACGCTCACTACCGGTGCTCTTGACACCCGCAGCTTGAGGGGGTTTGAAGCCGGCTTCCGACAGCAGACTTCGGTGGGCCTACCACCATCTCTTTCTGAGCTTACAGCTCAGTAAAATCAGATCCCGAAGAATCTGTCTTTTATCTGTGCCTCTACGGCACACTGTCCCAACTCCAAACCTGATTTGGGGCAGTGGCTTGATAGCTCTTGGGCTTGCTGACATGCCTGGGGGCCTGCGCCTTGCCACGATGGTGCAATTGGTCGGCTTTTCTGAGCACCCGGTAGAA
>JALSQY010000264.1 GCA_026985035.1 Methylothermaceae bacterium | reverse complement strand
GGTGATGCTGGCCGCACGGGATGTGGATCTGGCGGATGTTCTGGCCGAACTGGAACGGCGCGAAGGCATGTCGGGGATCGAGGAGAAGGCGGGGCGGTAGGATGTTTATATGAAACGACCGGAGGGAATGGAACCGGGATCGAACGTTCTCCAGCTTAAGTCATTGATTTTTATAGGCACGCAAACTGCTCAGCTCTCCTCAATTCCCACTGAGGGACTTGTATCGCCCCCGAGCCCCCGTCACCACTCAAGGGAGGCGACGCTCGCCTAAGCTGTTGCCACTTGCAATCTCTCGCGGCATGTTTGGTAAACATGATGAGGGCATGTGGGAACAGTTTAGGCAGATGTTTCCTTTGAGGTATTTGAGGCGTGCATGGATATTCGCAACCAGGAATCCGAACTAGAGCAGCTGGCAGAGTTCGTTCGCGACGAATGCCAGAAGCGCCTTAAGGCCTACGAAGCACAGCCGCGGGACGCGACCGAGCATTTCGAGACCGAGAACGAAGTCCTGTCAGGCGGATACGCCTATCGCCAGCTGTACGAACTGGTGCAGAACGCTGCCGATGCGATCCTCGAGGCCGCGGAACCCCAAGGGCGGATCCACGTCCGTCTCTTCCCCAATCGGTTGGAGGCGGCCAATACCGGCGCCGCCTTGGATAAACCGGGAATTGTGGCGCTCCTTAATGCGCGCAGCTCCCCCAAGCGCGGCAATCAGATTGGACGATTTGGTATCGGGTTCAAGTCGCTGCTCAAGCTGGGCGGTCGCGTCGACATGACATCCAGATCTGTAGGACTGCGCTTCGATCCCAAAGCCTGCCGTGATCGAATTCGTCGACATCTTGGTCTGACCAAAGATGCACTCGCGCCCGGCATGCGGCTTGCCGAGGTGCTCGATCCCGCTGCCGAAAATAGCCCGCTATCGAAATCAAGCAGATGGAACTGGGCAACCACCGTCGTTTCAGCGGGAATCGCGGACGAGGCCGCGTTCGAGCGACTGAGCCAGGAAATTGCAGATTTCCCGGCCGAGTTCCTGCTGTTCCTGCCCTCGGCAATATCCCTCGAGATGGAAGTGGAAGGTGCTGCATCCCGTCTTTTGACCAAGCGGCTTGAAGACGGGCTCGCAGTTGTGAGTGACGGAACGAACGAGGCTCGATGGAAGGTCTTCGAAACAAGTGCAATGATAGATGATCAGGCAGCACTCGCTGATGCAACACACATTCAGGCGAGGGATCAGGTCCCCCTGTCTTGGGCCGTGCCGATCGGCGGGCGCGAACAGGCTGGTCGCTTCTGGGCTTTCTTTCCCACCGAAACACAAAGCCGCACTTCCGGCATTCTCAATGCGCCCTGGAAACTTAACAGTGACAGGACCAACCTGATCCGAGGCCCGTGGAATGAAGCGATCATGGAGGCTGCCGCTAAACTCATTGGCTCGTCCCTGGCTGCCCTGTCAACACCCGGTGACCGCGGCGCAGTCCTGAGCGCCTTCCCCCGCCAACTGGAGCGGCAGGACGAAATCGCGGCCCCTCTGGTCCGGTCACTGTGGGACCGTATCGTGAATTCCGCTGTCTTTCCGAACGTGAATGGAGCGCTTCGGAAACCGGACCAGCTCCTGCGGCACTTCGTCGAGGAGAAGAAAGTCTGCGACACCTGGGCCGGCCTTGCGAGCGAGGATGCGCGGGAACGCCATGTGCATCCGGACTGTTACGCCTCCGAGGCAAGGGTTTCGCGATTGAGTGCGCTTGTCGATCAAGCCAGGCGCCGGGATATTCAGGTGCTGGATAAGCCATCCGCAGATAAGTGGCTGGACTGCATTGGGAGCACTAATCTAACGCGGACAAAAGAAGCGCTGGCTCTTGTCGGAGGGCTTCTGGAAAAAAATACGAATACAAACTGTACGCTGTTCCCCAGGCACATCTGATACCCACCGCCGAAGGAAATCTGGCTACTCCTTCGGAAGCGATCATCGTCAAGGGCTCAGCCCCTCCTGCAGGTTTTCACGCCGTATCCGATGGGATTGCTTCGGACAAAAACACCCGGGACATTCTCGTTAACCTGTTGGATGTCAAAGAGCTGGCAACAGATTCCTGGTCCGAGATTCTGGAAGAATCTTTGGAAACTGCGGAGGACTCTGACGAGCCTGACGACTGGGAGAACTTCTGGCGGAACATTGCCTCCGCGCCCCGGCAAGAGAGAGAGGAATTCTTCGATGAGCTTGATCTCGAGCGCGTCAAGTTTCGCACGGTTTCCGGAAAATGGACTGGTCGAAACCTGCTTGAACCGCCCCGGGTTTACCGGAGAGTAAAACACTCAAAGGATGAGCCCTATGACAAAGAGAGGATTCACCCCCGCCTATCCAGCCGAACTTCGCGAGCGCGGTGTCCGGCTGTTTCGAGAGAACC
>JALSQY010000263.1 GCA_026985035.1 Methylothermaceae bacterium | reverse complement strand
ATTATTTAAGAAATCGCTTTACCTATAATTAACAAACATGCCTTTTCCAAATCCAGATTCAACGCGTGCTTTCTCGCATTATCCGACATTTTCTTCCAAGTCTTGCGAACAATTTCGATTGTCTTTTCCTCTTCGTATTGCTGGATAAAAGGGGCAAAGTAATATTGCAAAAATACAAGGCACGCGGCATCTTCCACCAATTGAACCTGGGGATCACGATTCATGCCGCGTTTCATCAAAATCTGTTTAACCTGTTTTATGTCAACAAAATCATAACCAGCCCATTGTAATATTTGGGCGCTTTTTTCGGCGTGAAGCCGGTATAGAAAAGTACGCCATTGCAGATAACCTTTGCGATCCCTTGGATATTGACCCCTTGGCACAAGCCAGCGGCAAATGTGTTGGGCACGGGCAGCCAAGAATGCCGTTTCCGGTGGTTTTGGTTCTAGTTGCAACAGCCATTCCGTCATTCTCAGACCATAGAGATAGGTCTTTGGATAAGGCTTGCCTTGCCAGATTTCCCAGTCAGGGTCGCTGGCATTGGCGGCGTCAATCAGTGTCACCGCTTTCAGAAATCTTGATCTGTTCAATTTATCCCCCCGCATATAAATGGTTACAGTTTAAATTGGGCAGGCGGCGGCATCAAATGACAACCCTTGAAAGTCAATCGATTTGTCTCCACCTATACCTATTGAAAATAGCGTTTATTATCTCCACCAAAAACAATGAGCTTGTTAGGTAACATATCTCTTTCAAAACCATCACCCCTGCTTCGGAACATTCTTATCAGCACACTGATTGTTGCATTGATTGTGGGTGTGATGATTTGGTTCGACTGGCACAGAGAAGTAATACGCCTGTTGCAGTGGCTGAATGACCAAGGACCACTGGTTTCTCTTATGTTTATTTTAATCATGGCGCTGGTAGTAGTTCTGCTATTGCCCGGTGTATTCTTCACCACCGGCGCGGGATTTGTGTTTGGCGTGGTAGAGGGGACTTTGTATGTGGTCATCGGCACCACGCTGGGCGCGGTGATAGCGTTTTTAATCGCACGCAATTTTTTCGGCGAGCGGGCGGCCCGCTGGATCACAAAACGGGCGAAGATTCATATTGTTACCCAGGAATTAAGCAAACAAGGGTGGAAAATCATCATGCTTTCCCGTCTGGTGCCTTTTTTCCCCTTCAAGTTGTCCAATTACTTTTTTGGCCTGACTCCTGTTTCCTTGCGGGATTTCGCTTTGGGTACGTTGATTGGATTGATTCCTTTTTCTCTCCACAACGTCTATCTTGGCGCCATGGCGGCTATGGGGCTACAGGCCGATAATGTCAGCGGTTGGCAATGGCTACTCTACGGATTGGGTTTTTTGGCCACAATCGCTTTGGTTTACTATCTCAATCGCATCGCCAAACAAGCTTTAGCGAAAATCACCGAACCGGAAGAAAATACATGAGGCCGATAAGATGGGATGGTTAAAATGGTTCCCCTGGCGTTTCCTCATCCGCTGGCTGGCCAAACGGCACGAATTTATCGATCCAGTAACGTTGTTGGCCCGGCTGCGCAATTTCTCCCAACCATCGGAGGTGGGAGAACCCATCGAACTGCTCCGTGCGGGTATTGTTTTTCATGCCCGCGGGCTGATCAACAGCCGGGTCATCCAAAATAATCTGGATTGGGTTTGGCCCTACTGGATCCGGCGTCAATTCGACCCCCACGATGACTCTTTCATCCCCCGGGCCTTTTCCATCACCCATGTCAATTTGACCCATCGAAATTGGACCGCAGTTGGTTGGCCCGACTGTGAACAATATCCCATTGTCGATCCAAGAGGACTGCTGACTCCTTTGTACGATGGTTGGTCTTTGGACAGCTGGATTTTAAAAGCCGACAAGACCTGCCTGATCCCTTCGGCAGCGCCCCATTGCCAACAAACCTTGGAACTTGGAGCGGATGGCATTGCCGTACAAACCCGCAGCGAGAACGGCTTGTGTCATTTGACCACCCGCACCTGGGTCGAATTGGATGCAGGTCAACCCGTGTGCCATCTGCAAATCGAGGCCACTGCCGACGAACAGGCCTGGGCAGTGGTCGCCATACGCCCCATGAATCCTGAAGGGGTCAGTTTTATCCATACGCTTTGCCTGAACCAAGACCGCCAAGGTTGGACTGTCAACGAAGAAACACCCGTGATATTCAGTGAATCACCGAGTTTTCACCGGGTTTCTGACTATCACAATGGCGATGTCTACTTGGCACTGAAAGAGAATTTGCAAGAACAAGCCAACACCGACCGAGTCTCTTGTAAGGTGGGCATGGCCACAGCGGCCGCTTTGTTTAAACTCCCCCCCGGAAAAGCCAAACAACTGGAAGTCACAATCCCCTTGCCAAAAGAGCATGCCGCTTTGGATCCAGACAGTTGGCGCAAAACCGGGCAAAACCGCTGTCACCTTCAAATCCCCGACCCCCGCGATCAATTTCTGTTCGATGCCGCCATCGCCACGCTGGTGCTGCATTCCCCCAAGGACGTCTATCCCGGACCTTACACCTACAAGCGCTTTTGGTTCCGCGACGCAGCCTTTATCATCCACGGGTTATTGTGCGCCGGCCTGATTGACCGGGCCGAGCGAGCCCTGGAGCAGTTCCCCCAACGCCAATCCCTAGGCGGTTATTTCCATTCCCAAGAAGGCGAATGGGATGCCAATGGCGAGGTATTGTGGATTCTCCAGCGCTTTTGCCAACTGACCAACCAACCGCTCAAAGAAAGCTGGCGGCAAGCCGTTTGCCGGGGCGCCCAATGGATTATCGACAAGCGCCTTCCTGACGACGGCTCTTCACCCCACGCCGGCCTGATGCCGCCCGGATTCAGTGCCGAGCATCTGGGACCCAATGACTATTACTATTGGGATGATTTTTGGAGTATTGCCGGCTTGCGGGCGGCTTCTTATCTGCTGGAAACGTCCGACCCCGGATTGAGCCAGCACTTTGCCCGCGAAGCCGAAGCCTTTCAGGCCGCCGTGAACCGGAGTCTCGACCAAGCCGCCCGGCGATTGGGCCGGACCGCCATGCCCGCCGCACCTTACCGGCGACTGGATGCGGGCGCGGTTGGCTCCCTGGCAGCAGGTTATCCGTTGCAACTCTATGATGCCCATGATCCCAAACTGATGGATACTGCCAAATTCCTGCTCGAAAAGTGCTTTGTCGAGGGCGGCTTTTTTCAGGATATGATCCACTCGGGCATCAACGCCTATTTGACGCTGCACGTGGCTCAAGTGCTACTCAGAGCTGGCGATTCACGCTGTATGGACTTGATGGACGCCGTAGCCAACCTGGCTTCGCCCACCGGGCAATGGCCGGAGGCGATTCATCCTCGCACCCAAGGCGGCTGCATGGGGGATGGCCAGCACGTATGGGCGGCTGCCGAATGGGTATTAATGATTCGCAACTGTTTCGTGCGCGAGGAAGGCAAGCAGTTAATCCTCTGCCAAGGTATTCCCGAACGTTGGTTACAAGCCGGCAAGGCCATTTCCTTTGGCCCCGCTCCCACCACTTTTGGCATCTTGACCGTCACCCTGCAACCCTGCGACGATGGTGAAGTCCAAGTATCATGGCGCGGACAATGGCATCATCAGGCACCGCCCATTCAGATTCAACTGCCAGGCTATAAAACCGTTATCCCGAGTAGCCGTCAAACCGCCATCAAGCTATGCCGCCAGGAGCAGCCATGAATATCGTCATGATGACCAACACCTTCACCCCCCACGTTGGGGGCGTGGCCCGTTCGGTTTCTTCATTTACCGAAGAATACCGGCGGCGGGGGCACCGGGTTCTCGTTGTCGCCCCGCAATTTCCCGGTACACCCCAGCAGGAAACCGATGTCGTCCGGGTGCCTGCGATTCAAAACTTCAACGGCAGTGACTTTTCCATGGTATTGCCGGTTTTCAGTGACCTGGACGACGCCCTGGACCAGTTCACCCCTGATCTCATTCACTCCCATCACCCTTATTTGTTGGGCATGACGGCGCTGCGGGAAGCACGGGCCAGGAATCTTCCCTTGGTGTTCACCCACCATACCCTCTACGAACACTATACCCATTATGTACCGGTGGATTCACCCGCATTCAAACGTTTTGTCATCGAGCTGGCCACCCGTTATGCCAATCTTTGCGATGAGGTCTTCGCTCCCAGCGGCAGTATCAAAACATTATTACAAAAACGGGGCGTCAAAACGCCCATTGAAGTCGTCCCCACCGGCGTGAATGTTGCCCGCTTTACCCGGGGTGATGGCCTGGCATTTCGCAGGCGTTTGGGTATTCCAGAATCCGCTTTTGGCGTCGGTCATTTGGGCCGCTTGGCGCCGGAAAAAAATCTCGACTTTCTTGCCGAGGCGGTTTGCGTCTTCCTCCACAAACAAGCCGACACCCATTTCATTATTGCTGGCAGCGGACCGTGCAAAACAGCCATCGAACAAACTTTCGCCGCCCACGGTTTAACAGACAGGCTGCATATGACAGATGTGCTCACCGGCCAAAAGCTGGTGGATGCCTATCACGCCATGGATGTGTTTGCTTTTGCCTCCAAAACCGAGACCCAGGGCCTGGTTTTGGTGGAAGCGATGGCGGCCCAAGTGCCGGTTGTCGCTTTGGACGCAACAGGCAGCCGCGATGTGGTCAAAGACAAAATCAATGGCAGATTGGTGAAAGAAGAAACCATCAGTGCGTTTGTGGAAGCATTACAATGGATAGCCCAGCTTCCCCCTCCTCAAAGAAACTTGTTGAAACAAGCAGCGGCCGATACCGCCCGGGAATTTTCCCTGTCCCGAACCGCAGAAACTGCATTACAGTGTTACGACAAGCTTATTCACGTCAAACGCCATCCCCATTCTCAGGAAGATTATGATGCCTGGATGAGGATTCAAAAACGGCTAAAAACTGAATGGTATATCATCAAACAGATGGCGGAAGCCGCGGGGAAAGCCCTGACCAGTGGCGAGCCCTTAATTGGTCGATGATGGGAATCAGGCAAAAAATCAGTCATCTTTCCCGCTATCTCCATCGCAGCGAGTGGTTTATCAAATTATTCAATCTAACTTGCCACGATCAGCCTGCTGCCCCGGGTCTGGTGCTGATTCAAATCGACGGCTTGGCCTACCCTCAATTACAACAGGCACTGGACAAAGGCGAGATGCCTTTTCTCAAACACCTGTTGCAAAATAGACAATACCGTTTGCATCGCACCTATTCTGGCTTGCCATCCACGACACCCGCCTGTCAGGGAGAGCTGTTCTATGGGCTGCAAACAGCGGTCCCTGCCTTTAGTTTTATGGATCGGGAAAGCGGCCAGATTGTCAGAATGTATGAACCTGCCACGGCGACAAAGGTAGAAATAGCGCTTGCCAACAACGGCCATTCTCCGCTGCTCAAAGGTGGCAGTGCCTATGTGGCCAATTTCACCGGCGGTGCCGAGGAACCTCACTTCTGTCCCGCCGCTTTGGGATGGGGGCTGCCGCTAAGGCGCGCCAAACCTTGGGTCTTGGCCTTGTTTCTGTTGACCCATTGGCTCAGCTTCGCCCGCCTAGCAGCGCTGCTTGTCATTGAATTTGGGCTGGCGTTGGTGGATTTTCTCCGTGGCATCATTGAAGGCCAGGATTTTTTCAAGGAGTTGAAATTTATTCCTACCCGGGTGGGGATCTGTATTTTACTGCGGGAACTGGCGACCATTGGCGCTTATCTGGACGTAGCCCGGGGCTTGCCTGTCATTCACCTGAATTTTCTTGGCTATGATGAACAAGCTCACCGGCGGGGACCTGACTCTTTATTCGCCCACTGGAGCCTTAAAGGCATTGACGCTGCCATCGGCAAAATTTGGTACGCGGCCCAACGCTCCCAACGGAGAAAATACCAGGTCTGGATTTATTCCGACCACGGCCAGGAGCGGGTTATTTCCTATGAAGAGCGTTTCGGCACGCCGCCACAAAAGGCAATTTGCCATGTATTCAGCAAAGCCGGCATCAGCCAGACCCTTCGCTCAGCTCCAGGCAGAGGCGATCAAACTCTACGGATTCGCTGGTTTGGCGGCAAACGGATACAACGTCTTTTTCCCATTTTCGACGACAGCGGTCCGGATCTCGATACCCCACAACCCTTGCTGGCGGCATTGGGTCCGGTTGGTCATTTATATCTCCATCACCCGCTGCCTCGGGAACGCCAGATAGAGATCGCGAAACTTCTGGCCACCGAAGCTTGTATTCCCGTGGTGATGATCAAAGACACCCCCAACCGGGTGCGCGCCTTCACGGATGAAGGTGAATTCATTCTTCCGCAACAGGCCGCCGCATTATTTGGTGACGATCATCCATTTCTTTCAGCGTTAGGAAGAGATTGGATTGCCCTTTGCCACCACCCGAATGCCGGTGACTGGATTCTGGTTGGTTGGAGAAAAGGCCGGCCACCCATGAGTTTTGCCATTGAAAACGGCGCCCACGCCGGCGCAGGGCCCCAGGAAACCGCCGCTTTTACCCTGTTGCCAGGTTCAGTTCAACTTTCTGCCCACGGCAATCCTTTTCCCCGGGCAATCCACTTAAGAAAAGCAATACAAGCGTTTCTCGGTATTTCCGCAACAGTGGCGCAATGACCTTCGCCTTAAAACCGGCACACACCTTACGGCTGATGACCTACAACATCCACAGTTGTATAGGCACCGATGGCTTGCTTTCGCCCGAGCGGATTGCCAAGGTGATCGCCCACTTCCGCCCAGATATTGTCGCCCTGCAAGAAGTGGACGTCAGCCGCGCCCGTACCGGCAAAGTGGATCAAGCCCACCGGATCGCCCAGTTATTGGCAATGGACTTTCATTTCAATGCCGCTCTACAGATAGAGGAAGAACAATACGGCGACGCCATCTTATCCACCTTTCCCATGCGCCTTGTCAAAACCGGTGCCCTGCCCGGCCTTCCTGGCTGGCCGAATTTGGAGCAGCGGGGCGCATTGTGGGTCGGCATCGAGGTAAATGGCACCGAGCTCCAGGTTTTTAACACCCACTTGGGCTTGGTGCCCAAGGAACGGCGGGTACAGATTCAAGCGCTGCTGGGATCGAATTGGATCAATCATGCTCGGTGCCAAGACCCCATTGTCTTTTGCGGCGACTTGAATACGCTTTCTGCATCCTGGGTATGCCGTCGATTACGCGAGCATTTGAAAGAAGCCGCCACCCACGCCATCTACAAACACTTGCGCGGCACTTTTCCCAGCCGTTTTCCCACCCTGCGAATCGATCATGTGTTTGTCAGCCGCCAACTTTGCGTCAATAGCGCCCACGTCCCTGCCACAGAACCCGTGCGGCTGGCTTCCGATCATCTGCCTTTGATTGTGGATATTCAGTTACCGTTATCCTGAACAATCAGCCACAAGCGGTTATACTATTTCATTTACACAGGAATTTACTTATGCGACCCAGCGGCCGCCGACCCGATCAATTGCGCCCGATCAAACTCACTTGTCATTACACAAAACATGCCGAAGGTTCGGTATTGGTGGAATTTGGCGATACCCGGGTACTCTGCACCGCCAGCGTGGATGAGCGGGTCCCCCCTTTCCTGCGCGGCAAAAACCGGGGCTGGATCACCGCCGAATACGGCATGCTTCCCCGCGCCACCCACGAGCGCACCAATCGCGAAGCCGCCCGCGGCAAACAGGGCGGCAGGACCTTGGAGATCCAACGCCTGATTGGCCGTTCTTTACGCGCGGCAGTGGATTTACAAGCGTTGGGGGAACGCAGTATCGTCATCGATTGCGACGTCATCCAGGCCGATGGCGGAACCCGCACCGCCTCTATTACCGGCGGATTCGTCGCCCTGGTCCTGGCCGTCGATAAACTGTTAAAGAAAAACCGGCTCAGGAAAAACCCCGTTCACGGCCAAATCGCTTCGGTTTCCGTGGGAATTTACCGGGGCGTGCCGGTTTTGGACCTGGATTATCAGGAAGATTGCGAAGCGGAAACCGACATGAACGTCGTCATGAACGACGGCGATGCTTACGTGGAAATTCAAGGCACCGCGGAAGGCCACCCGTTCCGCAAAGACGAATTGCAGGCTATGCTTAATCTAGCCGATATCGGTATCAGCCAGTTATTGGAACATCAACGACAAACGTTAATTGAAGCAGGAGTAAAATAGTCTATGCGCATCGTCCTGGCCAGCGGTAACACGGGGAAGATTCGGGAAATTCAAGCCTTGCTCCTGCCCCGAAACATTCAGGTGTTGCCGCAATCGGCCTTTGCCATCGCCGAAGCCGAGGAAACCGCTCCGACTTTTTTGGAAAACGCCTTGCTCAAGGCCCGCAACGCTTCCAAATACAGTGGCCTGCCTGCCCTGGCGGACGATTCGGGACTGGAAGTGGATGCCCTCAACGGCGCTCCCGGGATTTACTCTGCCCGCTATGCTGGCAGCCAGGCCGGCACCCAAGCCAATAACATGAAACTCCTTGAGGCACTGGAAGGCTTCGACAGCGACCAACGCCGCGCCCGTTTCCGCTGCGTCTTGGTTTATCTGCGCCATCCTTTTGATCCCGCCCCCCTTATCACCCAAGGGGTATGGGAAGGGATCATCGCCAAAACCCTTCAGGGGGAAGGCGGCTTCGGCTACGACCCCTTGTTTTATCTGCCTGAATTGGGAAAAACCGCTGCCGAACTGTCTCCGGAAGAAAAAAACCGCCTCAGCCACCGTGGCAAGGCACTACGCCAGTTGCTTGAAGTCCTTCCCAAGACAGTACCTTCAAATCACGAAGGTTATTAACCTGGCAATAAAAATTGCCGGATTAATCATGGTGCATGAATGCTCCACCATCGGCGATAGCCGATGCAAGCCCTTGTTCAACAAGAGATTCCGCGTAATATCGCCGATGAACAAGGGCGCACAATCAACAGCGCAGGACGACCTGTTTGATTGCCAGGTTAAGAGTATAAAGCCGCCGCAAGCTTGGCGCGGTATTTTCTAGTCACAGGATGGCTGCTTCCCAGCCAATCGAATAGGGCGATCACCGCCTTGCGGGCGCCATCGTCATCATAACCCCGGTCTTTTTGCACCACTCGCAAAAAATTCTCCAATGCCGCTTCGAAATCCTGACTGGCTAAAGCATCGATGGCCCGTAAATAAGCCTCCTTGACCGGTGATGCCGGCAAGGCTTCGGGATCTTGCCTCAGTTTCAACAGCCGCGCCAGCACCCGCACCACTTCCGCAGTTTCTCCACCTTCGCTAGAGGGCCTGACAGGCTCAACCAAATCGGATGCCCGCTCGGGATTGTGAAACAGGCAACTTCGCGCCAAAAGCAACCTGGCTTTGGAAGCATCGGGGTTACTTTCCAGTACTTGTTCCAAGAGGGCCTCGGCCTCCTCTAAATTCCCCCCGGCGAGAAGCCGCTCCGCCTCCGTGATCTTTTTGGATTCCGGCGTTGGCAAGGCTTTTTCCAACCACTGAATTATTTGTTCCTCGGGCAACGCGCCAGTAAATTCCTCCACTGGTTCTCCCCCGACAAACAACTTGACATTGGGAATACCGCGGACCCCGTAACGGGCAGCCAGCTGGGGATGTTCCTCGGTATTGATTTTGACCAATGCCAAACGATCCGAAAACCTTTGGCAAACTGACTCCAAAACAGGCCCCAGCGCCCGGCACGGCGCGCACCAAGGCGCCCAAAAATCCACTAGCACCGGAATTTGATGGCTGCGGTCCAAAACATCGCGTTCAAAATTCAATGATTGTTCTGCCATAAATCCAGTTTCCGTTCATTTCTTCAATTCAAGCAATTAACCCGGATATTTCACTAGCCAAAGCCGACTGGTGAAATATCCGGGTCAAAGGAAAAGCCGGCATGCCTCCATACCGGCTTCGCCGCCAAAATGAATCAGTATGTTATGAGGAAGCCTGTACGCTGATCTTTTTGGGCATGACTTGCGGTTTCTTGGGGATGGTAATGGTCAACACGCCGTTTTCATATTTGGCGGCAATGTTTTCCTCATCCACGGTTTCCGGCAAGGAAAAGCGCCGGAAAAAAGTACCATAAATCCTTTCAACCCGCTTGTAGCCTTCCTTTTCCTCCTTCGCCTCGGTTTCCCGGTGGCCCTTGATGGTCAGCACACCACCTTCCAGTGTCACCTCAATGTCTTCCGGCTTGACCCCAGGCAAATCCGCCTGCACCACATATTGATTGTCTTCTTCCTTGATATCCACTGCCGGCGCCCATTCGGCCGCCGCCGCGGGTGCCTCGCCTTCTCCGCGAACCAAATCCGAACGTAGGGATTCAAAGGAGCGTTCTAATTCACGTTGCAATTGATTCAATACAGACCAGGGTTCGTAACGAGTTACTAATGCCATTTTGTCACCTCCATTGGTTAATCATATTTCGACATTTTTTATATGGAGATGGTGAAAAATAATTCAAGGGGGGAGTAAAGAATTTTATCCAGGTGGCATCACTTAAAATTTATTAATTGATCTCTCAATCCCGAACGGCGTTGGGTAGGACGGGACACAGCCTGTTCAATGGCGCTGATGGAACCCAGGATACAGACTTTTTGCCGGGCGCGGGTGATTGCGGTATATATCAACTCCCGAGTCAACAACGGGGAATCCTCCGGTGGCAAGATCAGCAGTATCTCATCGAACTCCGAGCCCTGGGCTTTATGCACGGTCATGGCATAGGCGGTTTGGTGCGCTGGCAAGCGGGCCGGAAGGAAATGCGCAATGGCCGATTGCTGATGAAAAAACACCCTCAGTCCCCGCTCCCCGCCGCCGGCAATCCCTATATCGCCGTTATAGAGGCCGGAACGGTAGTCATTTTCCAAAATCATCACCGGACGTCCTGGGTACCAATCAGGCATTGCGGTTGAATTAAACAAGCCGCGTTCCAGGCTCCGATTCAAGCCTGCCACTCCATATCTACCCTGGCGGTGAACACAGAGCACTTGAAAACGCTCGAACGCCGCCAACCCTTCATTGGGGTCGCAACCACGCCGCCACGGTTGCAACTGGTGTTGCAATTGGGGAATGGCCAATTTCCCGGCACTTCCTTGCTCGTGTAAAGTAATACCGGTTACGGCAGGATCACGCAGCAGGGCCAGCACTTCCTCGGTTTGCCCGGCATTGACTGCCTTCGCCAACTGGCCCAAGCCAGCCGCCGCGTCAAAACGGTAGCTGCGATCGAGAAAAACGAGATTTTCCTCTAGCTTTGTCTGTTTGGCAGCGGCGCAAATCTCGCCCAGTACCGC
>JALSQY010000262.1 GCA_026985035.1 Methylothermaceae bacterium | reverse complement strand
AAGCTCTATGGCAATATCGATATCCGGGAAGTGGATCTCGCCATCAACGCTTCAGAACGGCTGGCCAAAGTCTTATTCTGGGAAGGTGATATAGTCGAACGCGGGCAGCTCATGGCTGAATTGGAATTGGAGCGATTTCACGCGGAAGTAGAACGCCTCAAGGGTGAAGTCGCCGCCCAACAGGCGCTGGTGCAAAAGCTGGAAAACGGCAGCCGCCCCCAGGAAATCCGCCAGGCCCAAGATCTTCTGGAAGAAGCCAGGGCCGAAGAAACCATCGCTTGGCTCACTTATAAACGGCTGAAAAAACTTCTGCCCCGCAAACTCGTCTCCAAGGAAGACGTGGACAATGCCAAGGCTGCCGCGCAAGCCGCCACCGCCCGCCGCAAAAATGCTGAAGAAGCGCTGAGTTTGGCGATTGAAGGGCCACGGAAAGAGGATATCGCCGCTGCCAAAGCCCAATTGACAGCACTACGTGCTCAACTGGCCCTGGCCCGGCATGACCTGGAAGATGCCCATTTATACGCCCCCGCCAACGGCGTCGTCCGTGACCGTATTTTGGAACCTGGCGACATGGCCACCCCGCAGCGTCCTGTTTACACTTTGGCCCTCACCGATCCTCTATGGGCGAGGGTTTATGTTTCCGAACCTGATTTGGGCAAAATCCGTCCCGGCATGGCCGCCGAAATCAAAACCGACAGTTTTCCGGACAAACATTATCGCGGCTGGATCGGCTATATTTCCCCCACCGCCGAATTCACTCCCAAGACGGTACAAACCGAAGAATTGCGCACCCATTTGGTATATCAGGTCCGGATCTATGCCTGTAACCCCCAAGGAGAACTACGCCTCGGCATGCCGGTAACTGTCACTGTTCCGCTGGACAACCAGGCAACCATGGATGCCCTGCCCTGCCGGGAACAGCAAACACCTGCCATCCGTGCCCCCTGAACCTGCGGTCTGGATCGACGGTATCCAGAAAACCTTCCCCGGCAATATCACGGCGCTGGATCAATTCAGCGCCAAATTGCCACAGGCCACGGTTACTGGCTTGATTGGCCCGGATGGCGCCGGCAAAAGCACCTTGATGCGGTTGATTGCCGGCCTGCTTGTCCCCGACCATGGGCAGATCAGCGTATTTGGCCGCGACGCCACCCGGGAATCGCAAAAAGTCCAAGCGCAGCTGGGATACATGCCGCAACGCTTCGGGCTTTATGAGGATTTGACGGTACAGGAAAATCTCGATCTTTATGCCGATCTGCAAGGCCTGCCCATGGAGCGGAGGGCCGAACGCTACCGAGAACTCCTGCACATGACTGGCCTGCATCTTTTTACCGCCAGACTGGCCGGGCGTTTATCCGGTGGCATGAAGCAAAAACTGGGACTTGCTTGCGTCCTGGTGGGTAACCCCCGCCTATTGCTGCTCGATGAACCCACTGTCGGCGTGGACCCTGTGTCCCGCCGGGAATTGTGGGAAATCATCTATCGCCAAGTAAAAAGCCATGGACTGACAGTGCTTTTGAGTACGGCCTATCTGGATGAAGCCCAACGCTGTCAGGAGGTCATTCTCATTCATCAGGGCCGCCTGCTTGGCCAAGCGCCCCCCGAACAATTCAGCCAGCAAATGACAGGAAGGGTCTTCCTCGCCCGCGCCTCTGGCCTGCATAAGCGCAAACTGCAACGGCAATTGGCAGCACACCCTGACATCCTCGATACCGTCATTCAAGGGGACTGGGTGCGCCTGGTCACCGCCGAACCCAATCCACCCAAGCTGGAAAATCTCGAAAATACCGAACTTATGTCCGCACCGCCAAGATTGGAGGACTATTTTGTCGCCACCTTGGCGCTCCATGTCGAAACATCTCGCAGTGCCGAGCTGATCCTCCCTAATCGGCATCCAACCACCGGTGACGAACCGGTCATCGTCGTGGAATATCTCAAACGCCGGTTCGGTGATTTTTACGCGGTCAAGGGCATCAGCTTCAAAGTCCGGCGGGGTGAGGTTTTTGGCCTCCTGGGTGCCAACGGGGCAGGCAAGACGACTACCTTCCGAATGCTTTGCGGACTGTTGCCCGTCAGCGAAGGACAAGCCCTGGTGGCAGGAGTGGATATGCGCAAGGCACCTGCCAAGGCCCGGGCCCGGCTTGGCTACATGGCGCAAAAATTCTCTCTTTACGGTCAATTGAATGTGGCGCAAAATCTGAATTTTTTCAGCGGAATCTATGGACTTTCCAGGCAGGAACGGCGACATAGAATCGATTGGGCCGTCACGGCTTTCGAACTGGCTCCCTACCTTCGCCAGCGGGCAATCAATCTCCCTCTTGGTTACAAGCAGCGTCTTGCCATGGCCTGTGCCCTGCTCCATCAGCCAGAGATCCTGTTTCTCGATGAGCCGACTTCCGGCGTCGATCCCTTGGCCCGGCGCGAG
>JALSQY010000261.1 GCA_026985035.1 Methylothermaceae bacterium | reverse complement strand
GTGGGAGCAGCATTGTTTGCCTACTTGATGGCAACCGGTTCTAAAAGAGGCAAAATTTGGAGGATTTTGTATGCCGGGATGGCATTTGGCATCGGAGCATTGGCTTGGCGTTTGAGTGCGGCTGTGAACGGGTATTTGCTTTTCACCCTTGCGGTGATTTCCCTGCATAGCCTTTTTGCCCGCTGGCGCTTTCGCCGCGAACTGAAACGGGGGGAACTGGAGCGTTTCCCGCGACCGGCCGAACAGGACCCTGGCATCGTACCTTTGTCCAAGGCGCATCTCTACCGGGGAAGCGGAAATAAGGCGATCCGGTTGGGGCAAATGTTATCGGCGGGATTGCCGGTTCCCGATGGCTTCGTGCTCACCGATTCGCTATTGAAAACCTTGGAGCAAGGGAAACCCTGGCCCCGACAGGTCCTGTCCCATCTCCACGGTTTTTGGCGGCGACTGTCCTGCGATCGGGTTGCCGTACGCAGTTCCGGTCTCAATGAAGATGGCGAACAGCAAAGTTACGCCGGCGTTTTCGAATCCAAGCTGGGGGTTGAGTGGCATGATTTGTTGGCCAGTATCGAGGAAGTCCGGGGCTCATTGGCTTCCGAGCGGGCGGGCGCTTATGCCGGGAATCACGAAGAACCAGGTGGCATTGTGGTGCAGAAAATGGTGCCTGCGGAATATGCCGGGGTTTTGTTTACCGAGCATCCCACTACTACTGGCTGCATGTTGGTGGAAATGATTTCTGGTGTGGGAGAGGCTCTGGTGAGTGGCACGGCGACTCCCGATGGCTACCGGTTTGGACGCCTGAGCGGCAGGCTCTGGGAAGATCAGTCTCCACCCATTGATCTGGCGCCGTTATTGGCGTTGGGGCGGCGGGTGGAAGCCTTGTTTGGCTGCCCCCAGGATATCGAATGGGCATATGTCCAAGGAAAATTTTATTTGCTGCAAGCGCGCGACATTACCGCTTTTGGCAGTGAGAAAGACCCAACCGAAAAGGAACGCCGCCGTTTGTTGCAGATTGTCGCCAGGGAAGATTCCAGCGAGCCGGTATTAGTGCAAAACGAACTTTCCGAATTGTTGCCCCGGCCGACGCCTTTGAGTTTTTCCTTGATGGAGCGGCTTTGGGCGCCGGGCGGCAGTACCGATCTGGCTTGCCGGATTCTGGGGATACCCTATGAAGTGGACGAAGAGTCACCGCCGCTACTGGTCACCTGTTTTGGGGCATTGTATATCAATCAAAAAGAAGGGCAGCGCCGCGCGGGGAAAGGGCCCGGGGCGGTAACCGCTTTCCGTCTGAGCCGCGGCGCGGATTGGATAGAGCGGGATTTCCGCGAACACTTTCTGCCCCGCTTCCGCCACCAAATGCGTTTGCACGAGGCTCTGGATCTGGGGGTTTTCAGCCGTGAAGAGCTGTTGACGTTATTGCACGAATGGACGGAGAACTTTGTCAAGGAAACCTATGTCCAGGCTGAGGTGATCAATGTGGCGGCGGATTTCTATTGGAAGACCGCCAGTCAGCAGTTGGCGCGGGAAGATCTGGAACCGGCCCGCTATCTGGCGGCAGGGGAGGGCACCGTGGTTCAGCAAGCGATGGGAATGCTGCCTGAAATCCGGGACGGAAAACGAACCATCGAAGATTTTCTGGCGCTTTACGGGCACCGGTCTCCCAACGATTATGAACTATCCCAGCCCCGCTACCGGGAAGACATCAGCGTGGTGGAAGCGCTGGTTCAGCGGGCTGGAAGACATGTCCCCGTTGCGGCGCCACCATTGCCGGCCGCCAAAATATTGCGGGTCAGCGTCGAACGGGCACGGCGGTTCCAGGTGCTCAAGGAAGAAGCCAAGCACGATTGTTTGCGTCAGTTGGCCAACTTGCGCCGTTTGCTGGTGGAACTGGGGCATCGCTTTGGTTTGGGTGACGGAATTTTCCATCTCTCCCTCGACGAAGTGATGGCGCTGAAACACCGGGAATATGCCGAAATGGCTCTGGATCAGGTTACCGGACGCATTCTCAGAGGGCAACAATGGGCATCCATGGCGTTGCCTGCCCGCTTGTCCTTGCAAGCCATCGAGACCTTCGGCCTGGATATTCAGCCAGCCAAGGAAGATTCCCATGAATTGAGCGGCATCCGGGTGGCCGGTGAAGGGGGTGTAATCGGACCGGTTCAAGTAATTAAGGATCCCAGGGATATCGAGACCTTCCGGGAAGGCCATATTCTGGTCGCGCGCTTTACCGATCCTACGTGGACGCCGTTATTCGCCCGGGCCAAAGGATTGATTACCGAAGTTGGCGGTTGGCTCAGCCATGCCGCGATTGTGGCCCGGGAATACAACTTGACCGCGATTGTCGGCGCCGAAGGTTCAACCCAAGCCCTGAACGATGGAGAGTTGGTGTATCTTTCTGGCGAAGGAATCATCCAGAAAGTTTCCGACCGGCGCCGGGAGGAGCGGATATCCACTGCGATTACCCTCCAGGTTATCCAGGGGGGGCAGACGATAAAGGCCAAACTACGGGATTTGAGCCGGACTGGCGCGCGCATCCAGGCAGCCTCCGATTTTCAGCCAGGTGAAACCCTGGAGGTGGGATTGGATTTTATCGGCGAAGCTTTGTCCGCCGAAGTGGTAAGAAAGACAGAGCAAGGAGAGGTGGGGTTGCGTTTTATCCGGCCGCTGCCGGAATTGCCTGTGGAAGAGCTGCTTCATAAAGCCGCTTAG
>JALSQY010000260.1 GCA_026985035.1 Methylothermaceae bacterium | reverse complement strand
GCTTAGATATCACTGGATCCGAGCAGGGTTTCAGTATCTTCCCATGACTCGTGAATGCCACGCCCGAATATATTCGGGCGTTTTTTTTGCCGGTCATAGTTTGCTGGGCCCGGCTCGCCCGGCCATGGTAAATAACTGCCACTCATTCTCCCGGTTGCCAGAATTTGGTCTAACTTTATGTTTAGGCCCGGAAGATTTCGGGCAAGCGACAATAAACGATCTGGGGACAGACGATGGGCAGGATATATAAAGGTATATTGGCAACCCTACTGGGACTGATTTGGTTGGGGTCGGCTGGGGCTCAAATCGATTTGAAGTTTGGGGTTTATACCTCGGATAAACCTACCTCGGTAGTCAAGAAATTAAGGCCTATCCTCAACCAAATACAAAATCGTTTACAAACCCAGATGGGCGAACCTGTGCGAATTCGGATGCAGATTGCCAACAGTTATGCCAAGGGTATCGAGGATCTGGTATCCGGCAAGGTGGATTTCGCCCGTTTGGGTCCCGCTTCGTATGTAGGGGTGAAAAAGCGCTTCCCCGCTATTCGGCTGCTTGCTTTGGAAAGCAATAAAGGGAAGAAACGCTTCAACGGTGTGATTGTGGCGCACCGCAACGCCCCGATCCATTCCGTGGATGACTTGAAAGGGAAAAGCTTCGCCTTTGGTGATTTGAGATCCACGATCGGCCGTTATTTATCCCAACAATACTTGTATCAGGCGGGGTTGCGCGCATCAGACCTTAAAAGCTATGAATATTTGGGACGCCATGACCGGGTAGGCTGGGCTGTCGCCAATGGGGCTTTTGACGCAGGGGCGCTGAAGCAAGGCACTTACACAAAACTGGTGCGGCAAGGGGCGCCGCTCAAGGTATTGGCGACCTTTGAAAATGTCACCAAGCCATGGGTGGCCAAAGCAGGATTGTCTCCAGCCTTGTTTTCCGCCCTGCGACAAAGCCTGCTCAGTCTGGGAAAAGAGCGTTTCCTGCCTGGCGAAGAAACAGATTTCACCTTCGTTTCCCAAGCCATGGATAACAATCATCAATTTTTTTCTGAGAACTCCGCCCGGTGATACCGCCATGCTGACCTGCTTATCTTCTTCCCGAGCCAGAAACAATCAATGTTTTTCGCTGGCCTTTTCCCTGTTCATTACATTGATTCTTGCTGTTTCCACCGTGGGTTATATGACCGGCAAGCTGACCGGTCAAATGGAACGCGAGGAACTGTACCGGAACCTTGCCAACCGCAGCGAGAAAACCTTCGCCATGCTTTCCGCTTCGCTGCTGGAGCCGCTGCTGACTGAAGATGTGGCGGTAATGCGCACGGTAGTGCGGCAAATCGCCGATTCCGAAGCTGAACTGTATTCGGTGGTAATCCGAAACGAGGACAACGTAATTCTGGTGCAATGGCGGCGCCAGCAAGCCGGTGAGGGTGAGGGATTGATCCGTTTCCGCCGGGATGTGGTTTATGAAGGCGAAAATTTTGGCAGCATCGAAATCGCCTGGCTGGATAAGGCCATCTCCCAGACGGTTGAAAAGCGTATGGAAAGGGTATGGGTTGCGACTCTCATTCCCTTGGGTGGGCTCACCATCGTTATTCTCGTCATTGTCTATTGGCTGGCGGTCAGGCCTGTAAAAAGGATTTACCGCCACGTATTGTCCCTGTCTTCCGGAGATTTGGACACTACTTTGAAACCCTCCGGCAGCCGGGAGATGCGTTTGTTGGCTGAAACGGTCAATCATACGGCCGAATCCATGCGTGAACTGAGCTCCCAGCGAGCGCAACTGGAGCAAGCCAATCAGGCATTGTTTGAATCCAAGGAACTGGCCGAAGTCACCTTGCAGTCCATTGGCGATGGCGTGATTACCACCGACCGTCACGGGATCGTGAAGTCTCTCAATACCATTGCCGAACAGTTGACCGGCTGGACCCAGGCCGAAGCCCAAGGTCGCGAGATAAGCGAGGTGTTTTTTATTGTCGATGGCGAAAGCGGCGACAAGATCACCAATGATCCGGTGAGCCGGGCACTTTCCACGGGTGAGGTGGCCTTGCTGGAGGGGTACACAAAGCTCATCACCCGGGACGGCAAGCAGTATGCCATCGAAGATTCCGCGGCGCCGATCAGATCCAGGGAGGGTGAAGTGCTCGGAGCCGTTTTGGTCTTCCACGATGTGACCGAACAACGGCAAATGGCGGAAAAAATCAATTTTCAAGCGACTCATGATCCTCTAACCGGGCTGCTGAATCGCAATGCCTTTGAGGTCAAGATCCGGCACCTGTTGGAGGAGCCATTCAATGACCAGCGTGCTTCCGAGCATGCCCTGCTTTACATGGATTTGGATCAATTCAAAATAGTGAACGACACGTGCGGCCATGCTGCGGGAGATGCGTTGTTATGCCAGATCAGTTCATTAATGCAATCGAAGCTGCGCTCGAGTGATACCATCGCCCGGCTGGGAGGAGATGAATTCGCCATCATCCTGCCTCATTGCCCCCTGGACCGGGCATTGTATTGTGCCGAAAAAATCCGCCAGGCTGTGCATGACTTCCGCTTTCTCTGGAACGGCAATACTTTTTCTGTGGGGGTCAGCATAGGCTTGGTGCCATTCCGCAGCGGCCAGCAAGATCAACAAGACATTATGGCCGCCGCCGATCAGGCCTGTTTTGCCGCCAAGGACGGCGGCCGCGACCGGGTTCATGTCTATCAGCCCGACGATAAGGAGCTGGCTTTGCGCCGCCAGGAAATGAATTGGGTGGCCAAAATTCACCGGGCGCTGGAGCGTAATGCTTTTGAGTTGTTTTTTCAGACGATCGAGCTTGTTAAAGAGAGTAGTGAAAAATTCATCCATTACGAAATCTTGCTCCGAATGCGGGATGAAGCGGGCGATCTGGTGCCGCCCGGTGCTTTTTTGCCGGCGGCGGAACGTTATGATTTGATGGGTTTGATTGACCGGTGGGTGATCCAGCATTTCTTTCAATGGCTTGCCGATCATCCAGAGCATCTTCAAGAACTGCATCTGGCAGGTATCAATATTTCCGGGGTCTCGGTTTCAGACCCGCATTTTCTGGAGTTTGTGATCAATGAACTAAAAACCTCGGGGGTTCCGGCGTCCAAGATTTGTTTCGAACTGACTGAAACGGTTGCGATTGCCAATCTCGTCCAGGCCAAGGAAATGATTCAGGCATTGAAGCAATTGGGGTGCTGTTTTGCGTTGGATGATTTTGGCAGTGGCATGTCGTCTTTTGGTTATCTCAAACACATACCAGTGGATTATTTGAAAATTGATGGCGGGTTTGTGAAGGATATCGGCAAAGACCCCATTGACTACGCGTTAGTCAAGTCTATCAATGAAATTGGCCACATTATGGGCAAGCTTACCATTGCGGAATTTGTGGAAAACGAAGCGATTTTGGCAAACTTGCGGGAAATCGGGGTCGATTTTGCCCAAGGGTATGGCATCAGCAAGCCTCGACCGATTGCAAATCTGGTTGAGAATCACCTCAAGACAGCATACAATCCTATATGATTCGGTAGCGGGTTCATTAATAGTCCTTTTGTTTTTCATTTTCTGACAAGTCAGGGGCGGCTTGTTCAGGTGTTCCCGAAAACTGATGCTTGATGTAACCCGGATATTTCGCCAGCGTCCATATTGATGACAATGAAAAGAAGGCAGATGCCGACTGAAAATCCCAAAGAACCCAAGCGGCAACAGCCTGACCGTATTGAAGATCATCCTGCCCCGCAAGCAAACCAGGAACAACCGGCCAGCCGGCAGCCGGATCCCACCCGCTACGGCGATTGGGAAAAGAACGGCCGCTGCATCGATTTTTAATATGTCAAAACCTCAATCCAACTCTTCCGCCCGCCCCCTTTCTCCTCACCTGCAAGTCTATAGGCTGCCCTTAACAGCGTTATTATCCATTACCCATAGAATTACCGGCGTCATTTTATGTTTGGGCTTGTTTCTCTTGGTGTGGGTATTGCTGCAAATGGCCGCCGACCCAGTGGGGTACGAGGCGCTTCGCGATTTTTTGCAAACCTGGATTGGCCGCCTGATCCTTTGGCTCTGGACTTTGTCCCTGTTTGTGCATTTTAGCCACGGAATTCGGCACTTGTTGTGGGATTTGGGGTGGGGGTTTGCCAAGGATACTCTGGACAAGCATGGCCTCATTGAATTGGCAGCGGCATTGATTTTGTCTGTTGCGGTTTGGATTTTTTGAGGGTCATCGATGGCATTTAGAACCCCATTGGGGAAAGCGAGAGGGCTGGGCTCGGCAAAATCAGGAACCGAGCATTGGTGGTTGCAACGGTTGACTGCCATAGCCTTGATTCCGCTTTCATTATGGTTCGTGGCTTTTTTAGTCACACTGCCTGAATTTTCGTATCCGTTGATGGTGGTTTGGATTGCCCGCCCCTGGAATGCCATCTTGCTTCTTGCCTACTTATGGGCGGCCTTGTACCACGGTATATTGGGATTGCAAGTGGTTGTCGAGGATTATGTCCATCACGCTGGAATCAAACTTGCCAGTCTGGTGTTGCTTCGATTGTTGTTTGCCCTGCTTGCAGTGGCAGGGTTGTGGGCGGTTATCCGTTTAGTGGCGCTTGTTTGAGGAATCAATGAGTAATAATTATGAAATCATAACCCACACCTATGACACGGTGGTCGTTGGTGCGGGGGGGGCTGGTTTGCGCGCCACCTTGGGAATTGCCGCCCGGGGCCTCAAAACCGCCTGTATCACCAAGGTTTTCCCTACCCGTAGCCACACCGTGGCGGCCCAGGGGGGGATCAGCGCGGCGCTCGGCAACATGGGAGAAGATGATTGGCGTTGGCATATGTACGATACCGTCAAAGGTTCGGACTGGCTGGGGGACCAGGATGCCATCGAATATATGTGCCGGGAAGCGATTCCCGCGGTTATCGAACTGGAGCACTACGGCGTGCCCTTTTCCCGCACCCCGGAAGGGAAAATATACCAACGCGCTTTCGGCGGCATGACCACCCATTTTGGCGAAGGCACCGCCCAGCGTACCTGTGCCGCAGCAGACAAGACCGGCCACGCCATTCTCCATACCCTCTACCAGCAATCCCTCAAGCACCAGGCGGAATTTTTTATCGAATATTTCGCCTTGGATCTGGTAATGGATGAAAACGGCGTATGCCGCGGGGTTTTGGCCTGGTGCCTGGAAGATGGCAGCCTGCATCTGTTCCGCGCCCACATGACGGTATTGGCCACGGGCGGTTACGGCCGGACGTATTTATCCTGTACATCCGCTCACACTTGTACCGGTGACGGCAACGCCATGGCGCTGCGGGCGGGATTGCCGCTGCAGGATATGGAGTTCGTACAGTTTCATCCTACGGGCATTTATGGTGTCGGTTGTCTCATTACCGAGGGGGTTCGCGGGGAAGGGGGCTTTCTCACCAATGCCGAAGGCGAAAGGTTCATGGAAAGGTATGCCCCCCACGCCAAGGATCTGGCTTCCCGGGATGTGGTCAGCCGGGCCATGACCATCGAAATCCGCGAAGGCAGGGGTGTCGGCCCCCACAAGGATCACTTGTTATTACACCTGGAACATTTGGATCCCGAGATTATTCACAGCCGCTTGCCTGGCATCGCTGAAACCGCAAAAATTTTCGCCGGCGTGGATGTCACCAAACAGCCGATTCCCGTGATTCCCACCGCCCACTACAACATGGGGGGGGTACCCACCAATATCGATGGCGAAGTCGTCACCTGCCGGGGAGATGATCCGGAAGTGGCCGTTCCCGGCTTGATGGCCATTGGCGAAGGCGCATGTGTTTCCGTTCACGGTGCCAACCGTCTGGGTTCCAATTCCTTGTTGGATATCGTGGTGTTTGGCCGCGCCGCCGCCATCCGTTGCGCCGAATTGGTCAAACCCCGCCGTCCCCACCGGCCTTTGGCGAAGGAGCTTCTCGATCCTCTGCTCCAGCGTTTCGACCGGGTGCGCCACGCCAGTGGCCCCTTGAAAGTCGCCCAGGTGCGGGAAAATATGCAACGCTGCATGCAAAGCCACGCCTCGGTGTTCAGGACCGGCGAGGTATTGGCCGAAGGCTTGAATCAGATTGCTGAAATCCATGCAAGTTATAACGACATAGGCATTGCCGACCGTTCTCTGATCTGGAATACCGACCTGCTGGAGGCGTTGGAGTTGAAAAACCTTCTGGAACAGGCGCAAGTCACCGTGGCTGCCGCCTTAAACCGTACCGAGAGCCGCGGCGCCCATGCCCGGGAAGATTTTCCGGAGCGGGACGATGAAAGCTGGCTCAAGCACACTATGATTTGGTTAAATGAGGATCAGAAGCTGCGCATTGCCTACCGGCCGGTTCACTTGCAACCTTTGACCGACGAAGTCAAGCCCATTCCACCCAAACCGAGGGTTTATTGACATGGTGCAACTGCGTTTGCCGCCCAATTCCCGGGTGATGCCCGGTAAAGAAGTTTCTTCCGTTTCGGACGCGGAAAAAATCCTTACTGTGAGGGTTTACCGCTGGCATCCTGATGCCGGCGAAAATCCCCGCCTGGACACCTTCCAGCTCGACCGCGGACAATGCGGCGCCATGGTGTTGGATGCCTTGATCCAGATCAAAAACACTCTGGATACCACCCTGGCTTTCCGCCGTTCCTGCCGGGAGGGTGTGTGCGGTTCCTGCGCCATGAATATCAATGGCCGCAATACCCTGGCCTGCACCAAGGCGATTGACGATTATGGCGACACGTTGACTATCTATCCGTTGCCTCACCAACAGGTGGTCAAGGATCTGGTCACGGACATGACCCATTTCTACGCCCAGTACGCTGCCATAGAACCCTGGCTGCAAACGGTCACTCCCGCTCCGGCGGACCGCGAGCGCTTGCAAAGCGAGGAAGAGCGCGGCCGTCTGGACGGGCTCTATGATTGCATCCTCTGTGCTTGCTGTTCCACTGCCTGCCCCAGCTACTGGTGGAACAGCGATAAATATCTGGGGCCGGCGGTCTTGCTGCAAGCCCACCGCTGGATCGCCGACAGCCGCGACGAAATGACCGGCGAGCGCCTCGATGACCTGGAAGATCCGTTCAAGCTCTATCGTTGTCATACCATCATGAATTGCACCGATACCTGCCCCAAAGGGCTCAATCCCGCCAAATCCATTGCCGAAATCAAAAAGCTGCTGCTCGAACGCAAGGGATGACCCCGGCAACCGATCCCGAGCGCTGGCTCGGCGAATACGGCGATTTGCTGTTCCGATATGCGGTTGCCCGGGTGGGCGACATTTCCATTGCCGAAGATCTGGTTCAGGAAACCTTGCTGGCGGCTTGGCGCGGACGCGGGCGTTTTACCGGACAATCGGCGGAAAGCACTTGGCTGGTTGGGATTCTCAAGCACAAAATCGCCGACCATTTCCGCAAGCAGCCGCCGCTGTCGTTGGAGGACTCAGGTTTGGATCTGGACCGCTACTTTGACGAAAGAGGGCACTGGCGGCGGGCGCCTGAAAGTTGGCCGGACCCGGAGCGAGAGCTCTATGAGGAGCAATTGCAAGCCGCCTTGCGGCAATGCGTCGGCCATTTGCCGCCCCGCTTCCGGAATCTGTTTTTTCTCCGCGAAGTCGAAGGGTTGAGCGGCGAGGAAATTTGTAAACAAATGCCAGTCTCCTCGACCAACAACGTATGGGTCATGCTGTCGAGAATGCGATTCCAACTGCGCCAATGTTTGGAAAAGGCCGGCTTCAGCCATTCCGGAAAGGGTGAATAAATATGCTTTCCTGTAAAGAAGCCGCCGGGCTTGTCTCCAAATCCCTGGATACCCGCCTGTCCTGGCGGGAACGCGCCGCCCTGCGGATGCATATTGCTATTTGCAGGATGTGCAGGAACTACCAGAAACAATTGCGCGCGATGACAAAGGCCGTCCGAAAATCTTCCGCCGAAGCCTGGCTGCCGCCACTGCGCCTGTCCGAAGAGGCCAAACAAAGAATATTGCGCCATTTTAGAAGTGAACGCTGAAGACCGCAGACTCTATTGGCGCTGCCGCCGGGGAATGCAAGAATTGGACGTATTGTTGCAAAGCTATTTCCACACCGGCTTGCAAACCGCCAGCCTGGAAGAAAGGCAGGCATTCGAGCAACTGTTGAATCTGCCCGACCCGCAATTGGCGGCGTGGTTGATTCTTGGAAAGCCTTGTTCCGATAGGCGATTGGCGCAATTGGTTCATAAAATTCGAGCGCTTTGACCGGGTCATCCATCCACTTGCAACTTACCTTGCAAGGTTCCCGTTGGCAGGGTTATTTCCTGACCGGCGCCCATGTCCTGGCGATAGCCTCCCTGTGGTATTTGCCTTGGTCTGCAGGCGTCATTTCCAGCTGTTCATCATTATTGATCATCAGTGCCTTGTTTTCCTGGCGCCGTTCCCTTCATCCAAAAATCAGACAGCTCGTTTTTGACGGTGAAAACTGGATAATCATGACCCAACACCGCCAAGCCAAAACAGGCCGGCTATTG
>JALSQY010000259.1 GCA_026985035.1 Methylothermaceae bacterium | reverse complement strand
TGTTATCCTTTACCCCCCCGGCGTTTACTGGAGTCTGTGCCATGCCTTATTCCAAATACACCTTTGAAGACATGATTCTGCGCGATCATCTGGCCTATGAACGCACTGTTCTCGCCATCGAACGCACTTTGTTGGCATACCTGCGCACGGGCCTGGCGCTTTTGGCGGCGGGGGCGACGCTGATTCGGCTGTTTCCCGGGGATGTCTATTTCACCGTGCTGGGCGGCGCGATGCTGGTGATTGGGGTGATCGTCAATGTTGTCGGCCTGGCGCGCTTTGTCTCTGTTTCGGGAAAGCTGAAGAAAATCGGCGCCAAGCCGGAGGATTGATTTTGCCCCGATGACTTTCAGGCAAACATCGCCGGATTACCGGCAAGACAGGCGGTATGGATCAAGGCGCATCAAATTGGTATCCAAAGCGGCGGATATCTTCGGCATAACGGCAAGCCACCTGTTCGGCGGTGTTGTCATTGTAGTAATCACGATAATCGCGCCGTTGACGGGCTTTACGCAACCTGGGCAGTGATAAAGGCGGCAGTTGTAATTGTCGGCAGATGGTCAAAAAATCCGATTCCAGATTTTCGTAGCGGCCCACGAAATCCACAATCAGATTGCCATGCAGATCCATCAGATAATCAGTCTGCGGCGTTGCGGTCACATCGGCGTGGTATTGGCGGGGTCTTGCCGGGTCGAACTTCCATTGCAGAAAAGCGGTAAAATCCTTGCAGTGGGCAATCAGGGCCGGCCGCTCCCGGCGCAGGTGATGATAGGAACTGACTTGCAAATCCCAAGGGTTGCGCACAAACGCAAACTTGAACAAATCATCAAACACTGCTGCCGGCAGCATCTCCCGGGCGCAAATGGCCTTGGCGTGACGCGGCAGTTTGACTCCCAGCCGGTGCCCGGACAAGGCGCTGATGCGGTGGCAAAACCACTGGGGGTAATACCAGGGATCGCGCCAGCGGTATTTGGCCAGCGCCCGGCGCACGCTGGTGCCGCCGGTCTTGGCGATATGAATAAAAAGAAAACGGTAGCGCAAGGACAGCAACACGGTTTCTAAATCAGTTCTGAAAAGGTTTGCAAATAAGTGTCGGCACTTTTTTCCAGGGTATAGTCCGCCACCGCCTGAGGCAAATCTTCCCTGGGCCGTGACGATTGCAATTGCTTGATGATGGCACTGGCCAAGGCATCGGCATCCTCCACCGGCACCAACGGACCATAAGCGCCGTTTTTCAAAATCTCCCTGGGCCCACTGGGACAATCGGCGGCCACCACCGGCAATTGCAGCGCCAATGCTTCGATCAACACATTGGGGGAACCTTCCCAACGGGAAGGCAGCACGAACAGATCCGCCCTTCTCATGGCGGCATAGGGATTGGAGGAAAAACCCGGCATGGCCACATCCTTGTCAATGCCCAACCTGTGCGCCTGTTGTTGTAGATTTGACCGCTGCCTGCCCTCCCCCAAGATCAGCAACCGGCACCGTCGCCGCCGGCGCACCTGGGCGAACGCCTTCAGCAACACATCAAATCCTTTTTGCCGGGTCAGCCGCCCGACCCCCAGCAATACCGGAACAGCGTCATCCAGCCAAGGATGATAGTCCGCCATTTCGGCAAGAGCAAACACCTCAGGAGTAATGGTGGGATTGCGGATTACCGTTACCTGCTGGCGGGACAGTTTTGCGGTTTTGCGCAAATCCTCCGCCACTCCGTGGGAAACCGCAATCAACCGGTCGGCCTTCGGATACCAGTATTGAATGGGCAAGCAGCGCAGTTTCCTTTGCCAGGCGGATTTGTGACGCAAAGACTGGGAAAGATGAGTCCCCAAACGCCCCACGATCTTGGTTTCCGCCGCGGCAAGCCGGCGGGCCAGTAAAGCGGTACGGATAGCCCGGTCTTTGGCAACAAACAACAGCGGCGGCCGCTCTGTGCGCAGATACCGCACCAGCGCCGGCAGTGCCAGGCGGGTATGACGGCCCAAATGCATTACCCTGACCCCTTCCAAGGCAGGCAGTTTTCCGTCACGGGAAGCAGCCAGCAATTCCACGGCAACCCCCCTGTCCCCGAAGCCACGAATCAGATTGAGCACCATCTGCTCCACTCCCCCGTTGCCAGAGAAGTTCAAGAATATGGGAAGCTTTTTCATATTGTCTATAGTGCCGAACCAGGTAGGTTGCGTTAGCATAACCTGGCGCTTTTTAATCCTCCAACTATCTTCATTGGACATCTCTTTTGCCTGGATTAGGTATTCCGTCCGATGAAGATGTACCGACCCGGCGTTACGCCATTTCAGTACCAAGTCAACACTGTCGAGCGCCGGGAAAATATCGATGGATCAGAATATACCGTTATTGAGTTCTATCCATGGCAAATACCTGAAAACATCCGGGTTTTGGCTTGGTGTATGGATAATATTTGTTTCCCATAAGAAAATAATGGTGGTT